>DASZYM010000294.1:0-22509 GCA_035545355.1 Dongiaceae bacterium | reverse complement strand
TTCTTCCACACCAACTTCGCCGATTCGAACATGCAGATTCATTTCTTCAAGAATCTGGCGATTGCCGGCGGCTTGCTGAACTTCGTCTATTTCGGCGCCGGCCCGCTCAGCGTCGATAACCGCGCTTAAGGCGCGAGCCTTACCCCCACCCTGACCCTCCCCCGTATCGGGGGAGGGAATCGCACAGAGTTCTTCTTCTCCCTCCCCCGATCCGGGGGAGGGCAGGGGTGGGGGTCAGTCTGCCCGACGCGCTTACTTCTTCTTTCCGTCCCGCACGATCTTCGCCCAGGGATTGAGATCCGGCTCGGCGATCTTCTTCAGCGTGTTGTGGTCGCGGTGCAGGAACGGCTCGGTGCGGCCCTTGACCATCAGCATCGTGTCGGAGACGTAGCTCCACGATCCGTCGGCGAGGAACTCGACTTCGAGCCGATAGGAGTCGGTCCGGAACGCGAGCTCCAGGAAGGTGGTCGAGCAGATGCCGTATTCGGTCTGCCCGCGCTTCGCTTCGACGACCAGCTTGGTCGCGTCGGGGGCAGCATGTCCGGCGGCGATCGCGATCTGTCCGCGCGGGATCGCCAGGGTCTGCAGGATGAGGCCGGTCGCGGGCTCCCAGAGCCAGTATCCCACCTGGTCGTGGAAGGCGATGTCCTCTTCCCGTGTATTGATGTGCACGTGATAGCGCAGCCCGTAGAAGAGCTGCGGCCCGTTGGCCTGCGGGTCGATGGGCTGCATCGTGATCCGCTCATAGTATTGGCGGGTCTCGGGGCCCGCGGCCTTCGGGTTGACATCGACGCCGCGCTGGCCTTCCCAGATCCCGGCCAGCCGCCGCAGCGGCCCGAGATTGGCCAAGGTCTCGGCGTCGACGTTCTCGGGCTCGGTGAAGATATCGTCCGGAACGTTCATCCCCATCCTCCGATGGCTTTCTAGACCGCTTCGGCCTCGGCCGCGCGCTCGGCCTTCTTGCGGTCGTGCGGGTTCAACAGCGCCTTGCGCAAGCGCACCGATTTCGGCGTCACCTCGACCAGCTCGTCCTCCTCGATATAGGCCAGAGCCTGTTCGAGGCTCATCTGCCGCGGCGGGGTCAGGCGGATCGCCTCGTCCTTCGAGGTGGTGCGGATGTTGGTGAGCTGCTTGGACTTCAGCGGATTGACCTCGAGGTCGTTGCCCCGGCTGTGCTCGCCGATGATCATGCCCTCATAGACCGCCTCGCCCGGATTGATGAACAGCGACCCGCGCTCCTCCAGGTACCACAGCGCATAGGCGACCGAGGCGCCGTCGCTGTTGGAGATCAGCACGCCGTTGCGCCGGCCCTCGATCGGCCCCTTATAGGGGCCGTAGCCGTGGAACAGCCGGCTCATCACGCCGGTGCCGCGGGTATCGGTCAGGAACTCGCCGTGATAGCCGATCATGCCGCGCGAGGGCACATGCAGGACCAGGCGGGTCTTGGCGCCGCCCGACGGCTTCATCTCCACGAGCTCGCCGCGGCGCTGGCCGAGCTTGTCGATGACCACGCCGGAGAAGCCTTCATCGACGTCGAGCACCACTTCCTCGATCGGCTCCTGGCGCTCGCCGGTCGCGGGGTCGGTGCGATAGAGCACGCGCGGCCGGCTGATCGAGAGCTCGAAGCCCTCGCGGCGCATGGTCTCGATCAGCACGCCGAGCTGCAACTCGCCGCGCCCCGCGACCTCGAACGCGTCCTTGTCGCCGGTCTCGGTGATGCGGAAGGCGACATTGCCTTCGGACTCGCGCATCAGCCGCGCGCGGATCATCCGGCTGGTGACCTTGTCGCCCTCGCGGCCGGCCAGCGGCGAATTGTTGACCGAGAAGGTCATCGCCAGAGTCGGCGGATCGACCGGCTGGGCATGCAGCGGCGTCTCCAGCTCCGGCACCGCGATCGTGTCGGCGACGGTTGTCTCGGTCAGGCCCGCGATCGCGATGATATCGCCCGCCTCGGCGCTGTCGACCGGCACGCGCTCGATGCCGCGGAAGGCGAGCAGCTTGGTCAGCCGCCCGGCTTCGATCTGCGTCCCGTCGGGCCGCATCGATTTCACCGCCATGTTGATCTGGGCGCGGCCGGATTCGATCCGGCCGGTCAGCACGCGGCCGAGATAGTTGTCATATTCGAGCGTGGTCGCCAGCATGGCGAAGGGGCCGTCGGTATCGACCGTCGGCGACGGCACGTGGCGGACGATCAGGTCGAACAGCGGCGCCAGGTCGACCCGTTCGGCTTCCAGGCTCTCCGCCGCCCAGCCCTGCTTCGACGACGCGAACAGGGTCGGGAAATCGAGCTGGGAATCGTCGGCGCCGAGCGCCGCGAACAGGTCGAACACCGCGTCATGGACCGCATGCGGCTCGGCATCGGGCCGGTCGCATTTGTTGACCAGCACGATCGGGCGAAGCCCGCGCCGCAGCGCCTTGCCGGTGACGAACTTGGTCTGCGGCAGCGGGCCCTCGGCCGCATCCACCAGCACCACCACGCCGTCCACCATCGACAGGATGCGCTCGACCTCGCCGCCGAAATCGGCGTGGCCCGGCGTATCGACGATGTTGATCCGCACGTCCTTCCATTGCACCGAGGTGCATTTGGCCAGGATCGTGATCCCGCGCTCGCGCTCGAGATCGTTGGAATCCATGACCCGTTCCATCACCTGCTGATTGGCGCGGAACGACCCCGACTGCCGCAGCAACTGATCGACCAGCGTGGTCTTGCCATGATCGACATGGGCGATGATCGCAATATTGCGCAACTGCATGACTTACAAGCTCATCTCTCTATGGCCTCCCCCGCCTTCGGGGGAGGCTGGTGGGGGGAACCCCACACTCGGTTTATGTCTCTCCCACTGAGTAGGAGGTTGGCTGCGTCCGCCGAAGCTTTAGCGTAGGCGGATGGGGGAGCCCCGCAATGATTCTTGCAGGGCGATTCTCTACCGACCCACCGTTACACGTTCTGCAACAGCAACTCCGTCAGCGGCACTTCCGGCCGCGCGCCGAAATGGCTGATGATCTCGCCGGCGCAGAGCGAGGCGATGCGCCCGCAGGTCGCGTGGTCGCGCCCCTGCGTATAGCCGAACAGGAATCCCGCGGCATAGAGATCGCCGGCGCCGGTCAGATCGACCACCTTGCCGACCGGCCAGGCCGGGATCTGCACCACGGTCTCGGCGGTGACGATCAGCGAGCCCTTCTCGCTGCGGGTCAGCGCCGCGAGATCGCAATTCTGCCGGGTGATCGCGACCGCCTGGTTGTAGTCCTCGGTCTCCCACAGCGCCAGGATCTCGGACTCGTTGGCGAACAGGATATCCACATGGTCCTTCACCAGGTCCTGGAACTCCTTCAAGTAGCGCTTCACGCAGAACGCATCGCTGAGCGTCAGCGAGATCTGGTGCCCCGCCTTGTGGGCGATGTCGGCCGCCTTCAGGAAGGCCTGCTTGGCCAGCGGCGGGTCCCAGAGATAGCCTTCGAGATAGGTGATCTTCGAATGCTGTATGATGCTGGGATCGACGTCGTCCGGCGTCAGCTCGACGCAGGCGCCGAGATAGGTGTTCATCGTGCGCTCGGCATCCGGCGTCACGAAGATCATGCTGCGCGCGGTCGGCGTGGTCGAGGCGACGCTCGGCGTCTCGAAATGGACCCCGGCGGCGCGGATGTCGTGGCGGAAGATGCCGCCCAATTGGTCGTTGCCGACCTTGCCGATATAGGCCGCGGCGCCGCCCAGTCCGGCGACGCCGGCGATCGTGTTCGCCGCCGATCCGCCCGAAACCTCGACCGCCGAGCCCATCGCCTCATAGAGCGCGTTGGCGCGCGCGGTGTCGATCAGGGTCATGGCGCCTTTCGCCAGGGCCATGCGCTCGATGAAGGCATCGTCGCAATGGGCGAGGACGTCGACGATCGCATTGCCGATGCCGCAAACGTCGAAATGCTGTTCTGACATGGAATCCGTTCCGGTGATGCCGTTGCTGCGGCCGCGAAAAGCCGGCGCAGTATAGGGATCGCGGCTTCGCGCACAAGCCGTGCCCCGGCGGAATCGCGCCGAAACGCGGCCCGTGGCGATCCCGCCGCGGAACTCTGTATCCTATTGAAAAGAATGATCTATTGGGCGGCGGGCGGGACCGGCTCGTCGCCTTCGTCCGGCGCGGGCAGGTGGCCCGCGACCTTTTCCAGCCGCTCGAGCTGATCGGCCAGCAGATCCCAGGCCTCCGCCGCCTTCAGGAAATCGCTGCGCAGCGGCTCGTCGGACCGGGCAGCCGCGACCCGGCACCGTCGCCCTCTGGCTCGGTAATCGTCGGGGTCCATCTGCGGCAAGCCCCCACCAACCCAAAACTGCGGGATAAACCCGGCAGGGCGGCGGAGTGTTGCCTGCCGGCGCGCGGGCCGGGTCCGAATCGCACGGGCGCCGCGTTCTCGCGGCCGGGCTTTGACTCGCCTGCCGGCTTGGCGTAACCGGGCGCTCCCGCTTCACCGCGCCGGTATGTCCGCCGACATGACCTCGGTCCCCGCCCCATCCGCCGATTCCCGGCCAGCCAGGATCGGCGAGGTCTTTCTCGCCTTCCTGCGCTTGGGCGTGACGAGCTTCGGCGGGCCGATCGCGCATCTCGGCTATTTCCGGGCGGAATTTGTCGCGCGGCGCCGCTGGCTCGACGACGGCGCCTTCGGCGATCTGGTGGCGCTCTGCCAGTTCCTGCCGGGGCCGGCGAGCAGCCAGGTCTGCTTCTCGCTCGGCCTGCTGCGCGGCGGCGGCCTGCTCGGCGGACTCGCCGCGTCGCTCGCTTTCACCTTGCCCTCGGCGCTCATCCTGTTCGGCTTCGCGCTGGGCAGCAGCGCGCTGGCCGGCCCCGCCGCAGCGGGTGCGCTGCACGGCCTGAAGCTGGTCGCGGTCGCCGTCGTCGCCCAGGCGGTCTGGGGCATGGCGCGCATCCTGACGCCGGACCGCCGGCGCGCGGCGATCGCCTTCGTCGCGGTGGCGATGGTGACGTTCATCGGCGGCGCCTTCGGTCAGATCGCGGCGATCGTCTTTGGCGCGGCGGCCGGGCTCTGGCTCTGCCGGAACGAAAGCGCGGTCGTCGCCCGTTCGGCCCTCGCATTTCCGGTCTCGCGGGTCGGCGGCGTGGTTGCGCTCGCGATCTTTGCCGCGCTGCTGGTCGTGCCGCCTCTGCTGGCGCCGCGGATGGATCTCGGCGCGCTCCGCCTGTTCGACGCCTTCTACCGATCGGGCGCGCTGGTCTTCGGCGGCGGGCATGTGGTCCTGCCGCTGCTGCGCGCCGAAGTGGTCCAGTCGGGCTGGGTGTCGGACGCGACCTTTCTCTCCGGCTATGGACTGGCGCAGGCGGTGCCCGGTCCGCTCTTCACCTTCGCGGCCTATCTCGGCGCGGTGATCGGCCCGGCGCCGAACGGCCTCGCGGGCGCCGCGATCGCATTGGTCGCGATCTTCCTGCCGGGATTGTTGCTGGTCTATGGCACGCTGCCCTTCTGGGACGCGCTGCGCCGCAAGCCGCTGGCGCGCGCCGCGCTCGACGGCACCAATGCCGCGGTGGTCGGCCTGCTGGCCGCGGCGCTCTATGCGCCGCTCTGGACCAGCGCCGTCCTTGCGCCCGCCGATTTCGCGCTGGCGCTCGCCGGCTTCCTGTTGCTCACGGTCTGGAAGGCGCCGTCCTGGTCGGTCGTGCTGCTGCTGGCGATCGCCGGGACCGGCCTCGCGTTCCTCTAGCGCCCACCCTGTCGGCTGTCACGGATCGGTCACTTGCCGCCGCGATAACATTTCGGTATTTCTCGAAATATGAAGAAGTCGCTCGCTTTGGAAGCCTTTGGCGCGCTCGCCCAGGAGACCCGGCTGGATATCTTTCGCCGCCTGATCCGCGAATTTCCCGAACCGATGCCGGCCGGCGACCTGGCGCGGGAGCTCGACGTGCCGCCGAGCACGCTCTCGACCCATCTCGGCATCCTCAGCCGCGCCGGCCTGGTCAAGGCCGAGCGTAACGGCCGCCTGATCCTCTACGCCGCGGATACCGAGGGCGCGCGGCAACTGCTCGGCTTCCTGATCAAGGATTGCTGCCGCGGCCAGCCGGAAATCTGCAAGCCGCTGCTGGAAGCGGCCAGGCCGGCCTGCTGCTGAACCCGAAGGAACCATCGCCATCATGGGCCTCGTCTTCAACGTCCTGTTCCTGTGCACCGGCAACTCGGCGCGCAGCATCCTCGCCGAGGCGATCCTGAACCGCGAAGGCAAGGGCAAGTTCGCCGCCTATAGTGCGGGCAGCCATCCCAAGGGCGAGGTCCATCCCTTCGCGATCGATCTCCTGAGGAAGATGAATTACGCGACCGCGGGCCTGCGCTCCAAGAGCTGGGACGAGTTCGCGGCCGCGGGCGCGCCGGAGATGGATTTCGTCTTCACCGTCTGCGACAGCGCCGCCGCCGAGATCTGCCCGGTATGGCCGGGCCAGCCGATGACCGCGCATTGGGGCATTCCCGATCCCGCCGCCGCGGCCGGCAGCGAGGCCGAGCGTCGCCTGGCTTTCGCCGAGGCCTATCGCGCGCTCAACAACCGGATCTCGATCTTCGCCAGCCTGCCGCTGAATTCGCTCGACCGCCTGAGCCTGCAGAAGCATCTCGACCAGATCG
The DNA here is from genome assembly GCA_035545355.1 of Dongiaceae bacterium. Lineage (GTDB taxonomy): Bacteria > Pseudomonadota > Alphaproteobacteria > Dongiales > Dongiaceae > Dongia. The sequence goes on along the minus strand of DASZYM010000294.1, from coordinate 15,900 downwards.
GCCGCGCGCTTCCGGAATCGGCCTGATCGATCGCGCGGCGATGGCCGAGTTCAGCATCGCACGGCGGGTCGCCGCCGAGTTCCTGGGCACCGCGCTGCTCGTGGCCACCGTGGTCGGATCCGGGATCATGGCCGAGGCTTTGGCCGGTGGAAACGCCGCGGTCGCCCTGCTGGGCAACACGGTCGCCACCGGTGCCATCCTGGTCGTGTTGATCGCGGTCTTCGCGCCGGTCTCCGGTGCGCATTTCAATCCGGTCGTCTCCCTGGTGTTCCTGGCCGCGCGCGAGCTGCGCTCCGGCGACTTCGCCTGCTATGTGCTGGCGCAGATCGTCGGCGGCATCGCCGGCACCTTGCTCGCGCATGCGATGTTCGATCTGCCGCTGCTGCAGCTTTCCCAGCATGTCCGGCATGGGCCCGGGCAGGTCATCTCGGAGATCGTCGCCACGTTCGGCCTGCTGGCGACCATCCTCGGCTGCCGCCGCGCGCGGGCCGATCTGATCCCGGTCGCGGTCGCGCTCTATGTCGTGGCGGGATATTGGTTCACCGCTTCGACCTGCTTTGCCAATCCCGCCGTCGCCATCGCCCGCAGCCTGACCGACACCTTCTCCGGCATCCGTCCGGCCGATGTGCCGTGGTTCGTCCTGGCGGAGATCGCCGGTGCGCTGCTCGCCGCTTTCGTGTTCCACTGGCTCTTGCGCGCCGAGCCCAAGGCTATCGGCGAACCCGCCATTGCGGCGCCGTCATCGCCAGCAGAGCCAGCGTAAGCGCCACGTTCCCGACCGCCACGACGGCGATCGCCCCGACCGCGCCACGGGCGCCCGCGGTCTGGATCAGCACCGCGCCCAGAGCCGGCGCCAGCGCCTGGGCGATCAGGCTCGGCATCGCCAGGCGTCCCATGATCGGCGCGTAATTCGCCGCGCCGAACAGGGCCAGGGGCAGGGTTGCGCGCGCGATCGACTCCAGTCCGATCCCGGCGCCGTAAAGCATGAGCGCGATGGCGACGATCGGAATGCCGGCCCAGAGCAGGCCGAGTCCCAGCGCCACCAGCGAGACCGAGACGAGCTTGGTCCAGATCGGATGATGGTAGCGGCTGACCAGCATCTCGATGAACCGCGCGCCGACCTGCGACGGGCCGACCATGGCGCCCAGCGCCACCGCGGAGGCGAGGGCAAGGCCGCGGGATTGCAGGATGGTCAGCAGATGGACCGAGATCACGGTCGATAGCATCGAGCCGATCATGATCGCCAGCGCCAGCAGCGCGAAGATCCCCCGCAGGCGCCGCGCCGGCTGAGCGGGCTTGTCCGGCCCGCCCGCCGCCTGGCTCCAGGACGGCGCCTGCCGGTCGTCGATCGCCAGCAGGTACACCGGCAGCGAGAACAGCAGATGGATCGCGGCATAGCTGGCGCAAGCGCCGCGCCAGCCGAGTTCGCTGACCAGAAGCGCCGAGAGCGGCCAGCACGCCGTGCTGGCAAGGCCGCCGAACAGAGTCAGGGTGGTGATGTAATGCCGGGCGGCTTGACCGTAGAGCCGCCCCAGCGTCGAGAAAGCGGCGTCATAGAGTCCGGCGCCCATGCCGAGGCCCATCGCGATCCAGGCCGCGACGAACACGACGAGATTCGGCGCGAGCGCCAGGGCGAGGAGGCCGAGGCCCAGCAGGATCGCGCTTGCGGCCAGCACCGGCCGCCCACCGCGCCGATGGATCTGGCGCCCGACGACGGGCGAGGCCAGCCCGGCGATCAGAAGTCCCAGCGACAGGCCCGCGACGATCCAGGTCAGCGGCCAGCCGGTATCGGCCGCGATCGGCTGCGCCAGCACCGCGAGCAGGTAGTAGGACGAGCCCCAGGCGAGGATCTGCGTGATGCCGAGCGCCGGAACGATCAGCCGCGGCGAGGGTACCCGCACCGCCGGTGCCGTGACGGTGGATGTGCTCAAGCGGCCGCGCCGCAGCCGCAGCCCGTCTTGCCGGCCGATCGTGCAATCTCGTCGGCGACGCAGCAGGCATCGGCCGCCGCGATCGCCGGCCCGCCGCAGCAGCTCGAACCGTCTTCGAAATCGGTCGAGCAGATTCCGGTTTCCGGCAGCACCAGATGCACATCATCCGCCGCCGCCATGTCGCCGGCGATGGCCGCCGCCACCGACCGCGCCTGCTCATAGCCGGTCAGCAGCAGGAAGGTCGGGGCCCGGCCATAGCTCTTGACCCCGATCGTGTAGAAGCCGGGCTCCGGATGCGACAGCGCGCGGTGACCGTGCGGCGCGACCGAGCCGCAGGAATGGATATTGGGGTCGATCATCGGCCCCAATGCTTTCGTGCTCTCCAGCCAGGGATCGAGCTCGAGCCTGAGTTCGCGCGTGAGCTCCAGGTCCGGCCGCTGACCGGTCGCGACCACGATCTCATCGGCCGGCGCCAGCGCCGCCGGATTGCCATCGACCATGCCCGACAGAACCAGGTCCGCGCCCCTGGGCGTAACGGCCTCCGTCGCGAAGCCGGTCGTCAGTTTGACCTGCCCGCCCTCGACCAGCGCCTGCAGACGCTGCCCAAGCCTGCCGCGCGCCGCGATCTGGTCGGCATCGCCGCCGCCATAGATCCGCGCCATGTTCCGTCCGCGCACCACCCAGTGTGGCGCGGGGTTCCCCGTGCCTTCATGGAGCTTCACCAAGTCGAGCAGCACATTGATCGCCGAATAGCCCGCACCGACCACCGCGACGCGCTTGCCGGCATAGCGTGCCCGCCCGGTGCCGAGCACATCCGGCATGCCATAGGCCAGCCGGTCCTGGAGCGCGCCCTCGCCGATCGCCGGTAACCCTGCTGCGCCGAGCGGATTCTGGTTCTGCCAGGTCCCCGATGCATCGATGACCGCGCGGGCCAGATCGACCCGTTCCGTGCCGTCGGACTTCCGGACTCGCAGGGCGAAAGGCCTGGTTTCGCGGCCCCGGCTCGTGACCTTGTCGATCCCCTGCCGCGATACTGCGACGATCTTCGCATCGGTCTCGATCGCCCTCGCGAGGCTCGCCGTCCGGCTCAGCGGCGCGAGATAGAGATCGCACAGGCCGCCGCCGGTCGGCAGCGCATGCGCTTGCGGCATCGTCCAGCCGCTGGCTTCGAGCAGCCGGCGCGAAACCGGATCGATGCTTTGCTCCCAGGTGGTGAAGATGCGGACATGCGCCCAGTCGCGGATGTTGGCGCCGGCCGCGTGGCCGGCTTCATAGACCTTCACCGCGATGCCGCGTGCGACGAGATTGGCCGCGGCGGCGAGGCCGATCGGCCCGGCGCCGATCACGGCGACCGGAAACGTGCTGGGATCGGTCATTCCTTGCCTCACGCGACCTTCTTCCCGCTGCCGCAGGCAGCGTCCATGCAGCATTCATCGACCAGATAGCCGACCAGCGCGTCCATCGCCGGATAGTTGGCGCGGCAGATCAATGTCGTCGCCTGCCGCTCCTGCGAGATCAGGCCGGCATCGCGCAGATGCCGCACATGATGCGACAAGGTCGAAGCCGCCATGCCGAGCTTGGCCTGCAAGGCGCCGACCGGCAGCCCATCCTGGCCGGCGCGCACCAGCGCACGATAGAGCTTCAGCCGCACCGGGCTGCCGAGGGATTCGAGCTGACGCGCCGCTAATTCGAGTTTCATGGAAATAAGATCGTCGCCGGACGCCTCCGGGTCAAGCACTATTTCGAAAATATTCGAACTAATGGGCCGATGCGCAGAGGGTGGGACGTTATGTCCGGTCGACAACATTGACTTCGCGTTGCGGCTGGCCGTTTTCTGCTCGGCATGACCAGCTTCGTCGGCCGATCCGGCTTCACTGGCGTTTGAACATTGCCTGCGAACGCCGCACCCCATCCAACAGCCCCGTCGCTCCGCAACCGTTTCGACCGCGCGGAACTGGCCGGCGCGTTCGGCGACCTGGGGACGCTGATCCCTTTCGTCGTCGCCTATATCAAGCTTCTCGGCATCGACCCGTTCGGCATGCTGCTGGCCTTCGGTCTCTCCATGCTGGCGGTCGGGCTCTACTACAAGACCCCCTGGCCGGTGCAGCCGATGAAGGCCTTGGGCGCCATCGCGACCACGCAGGCGGCGCAAACCGCGGTCATCACGACCGGCACCGTCTATGGCGCGACGCTGGTGACCGGCGCCATCTGGTTCCTGTTGGGCGTCACCGGCGCGGCCAAGCGTGTCGCCGATCTGGTCAGCCGGCCGGTCGCCGTCGGCATCATTCTCGGCTTGGGCCTCAGCTTCATGCTGGACGGCGCCAAGCTCATGGCCACCGATTGGTGGCTGAGCGGCGTCGCGCTGTTCCTGACCCTGGTGCTTCTCACCAATCGCAAGATCCCCGCCATGTTTCTGCTGCTCGCGGCCGGTGCCGTGGTGGCGGTCATTCGCGATCCTAATCTCCTATCGGCACTCGCCGCGATCCATTTCGAGCTGCGCCTGCCGTCCTTCGCACTGGGTTCGGTGACCTGGCATGACATCGTGATCGGCACGCTGTTCCTCGCTTTGCCCCAAGTGCCGCTCACCCTCGGCAACGCGATCATCGCGATCACCGAGGAGAACAATCGTCTCTTTCCCGACCGTCCGGTGACCGAGCGCAAGGTCGCGCTCTCGACCGGCATCATGAATCTCGCCTCGGCGTTCGTCGGCGGCATTCCGATGTGCCATGGCGCCGGCGGCATGGCCGGCCATATCGCCTTCGGTGCCCGCACCGGCGGAGCGCCGATCCTGCTGGGCGGCCTGCTGATCTTCCTCGCGCTGTTCCTGAGCTCTTCCGTCGGCGTGATCTTCCAGGTAATCCCGCAGGAAGTGCTCGGGGTGATCCTGTTCCTGGCCGGCGCCCAGCTCGCGCTCGGCTCGTGCGATTTCAGCAAGGACAAAGGCGAGCGATTCACCACCGTCGTCACCGCCGGCCTGGCCACGTGGAATGTCGGCATCGCCTTCGTGATCGGCATGGCGACCTACCATGCCTTCAAGCGCCGGCTGATCCGGATCTGAGCGGCGCCGCACGGCCGAATGCGCCCTGGCACGCGGGTCGGCGGCCCGCCAGGGGATCAAAACAGAGGGGATCAATAGATGGGACCATCGACGGCCTACGGCATTCTTCTGCTCGCGGCGATTCTGGAAGCCGGCGGCGACGCGCTCGTGCGTTTCGGCCTGCACAATGACGCGCCGGCCCGTCGCCTCGGCTTCTTCGCCGTGGGCGCGGTCGTCCTCTTCCTCTACGGGCTGACGGTCAATGTGCCGAACTGGGATTTCGGACGATTGCTCGGCGTCTATGTGACGCTGTTCTTCGTCATCGCGCAGGTCATCAACCTGGTCGTGTTCAACGTCCGGCCGGGCGCGCCCATCCTGGCCGGCGGCGCGCTGATCGTGGCGGGCGGACTGGTCATGACGCTCTGGCGCGCCTAGATAAGGCTGATGCGCCGGATTCTCGTCGGTCTCCACGGGCTGCTCTCGATCGCCATCCTGGCGCTCGTCCTCCATGCGGCCGCGCCGGCCGCCGCCCTCGCGCCGCATCCGGGCGCGATCGCCGTTGCAAGCTCCGACGTGACGCGCGCGGCCGAGGGCTGCTGCGAGAATTCCTCCCAAGCCAAGCCCGCCTGCTGCGATCCCTGCCATTGCGACACCGTGCTTGCCGCCGAGCCGATCGCGCTCGAATCCGCGGCGCGCCCGGTCGCCGCCGCCGCTTCCGTGACGATGCCGTTCGGCATTTCGATCCGGCCGCAGCAAGGTCCGCCGCGGATCCGCGCGTAGTCCACGCGCGCGTCGCGCCGTCGCGACCGCATCACCCGCAACTCGAACGCAAGGAATTCCCCGATGAAACGCAAATCACTCGGCGCGGCGGCACTGCTCGCGCTGACCGCAATGCTGCCGGCGCTCGCCTTCTCCGAAGACGACGGCCAGGCGGCGATGAAGGCCTATATGGACGCCGATCACCGCATGATGACCGACATGGGCATGGCGATGTCCGGCGATGCCGACAAGGACTTCGTCGCGATGATGATCCCGCATCATCAAGGCGCGATCGACATGGCCAAGGTCGAGCTGCAATACGGCAAGGATCCGAAGCTGCGTGCGCTGGCCGAAGCCATCGTCAAGGCGCAGGAATCGGAGATCGCCGAGATGAAGGCCTGGCAGCAGAGCCATCCCTGACGCCCTCGGCCTGACGCGTGCGTGCGGGCCGGTCTTCCCGGCCCGCGCGCCGCGGCGGCGCATTCCCGTTGCCGCCGCGGGACGCAGCGCCTAAATCTCAGCACATCGCATCATCACGACGGGGAAATCCGTGTTCGGAGCCATTTCCAAGGCATTTGCGCAGCTCGGCGATCCCAGGATCCAGCGGCTGATCGGCCTCAGCATCGCGCTGACCCTGCTGGTCTTCGTGATCCTGGCGGTTCTCGCCTGGTGGTTGATCGGCTGGCTCTCCGGGTTGCACGGCTGGTGGGCCGAGATCGCGCAGGTCGGCGGCCTCTTGGTGACGCTGGTGCTCGCCTGGTTCACCTTCCCGGCGCTTGCCGCCGCGATCTCCGCGATCTTCTCCGACAAGGTCATCAGCGCGGTCGAGGCGCGCTACTATCCCGGACGTCCGCCGGCGATGGAGGTCTCGGTCTGGGAATCGATCATCGACGGCATCAAGCTCGCGCTGATCTCCTTGGTTGTAAATCTCATCACGCTGCCGCTGCTCTTCATCCCGCCGCTCTATGTGATCGTCGCCTGGGGGCTGAACGGCTACCTGCTCGGGCGCGAGTATTACGAGATGGCCGCCTTCCGCCGGCTCGATCGGGGCCAGGCCAAGGCGCTCTTCGCAGCGCGGCGAAGCACATTCACCGCTGGAGGAGTGTTGATTGCGATATTGTCCACGATCCCGGTGCTGAACCTGATCGCACCCATCATCGCCACCGCTTTTGTCGTGCATCTTTTTGAATCCGTGGTAGATTCTCCCAGCGATCGGGCTGCTTCGGTAACCCGGCGTCCGCCTTCGGGGGCTAATCGTTAACGGGAAGGTAACCACAATGTTTGGTAAGAAAAAGGACGACGAAATGGCAGCCGACCAGTCCAAAGACACGGCTGAGGTGCAGCCGCGGAATTATCAGGCCCAGCCGGCGAGCCGTCCGGCCGTCAATCCGGAAATCGCCCGCCGCGGCCCCGATCTCTCGGTCTTCGGCCCGCGCCGCGATGCCGGTGCACAACCGGCGGCAGCGGCGTCCAGCAGCAGCGCGCCGAAGCCTTCGGCCGAACCCGACACCAAGAAGCTGATCGTCGGCGGCGGCATCGCCCTCAACGGCGAAATCCGCACCTGCGACACGCTGGTGGTTGAAGGCCGCGTCGAAGCGGTGCTTCAAGATTGTAAGAACATCGAAATCATGGCGCCCGGCGAGTTCAAGGGCGCCGCCGAAGTCGATGTCGCCGATATCAGCGGCCGGTTCGACGGCGATCTCACGGCGCGTCAGCGCCTGATCGTGCGCGCCGGAGGCAAGGTGCTCGGCAAGATCCGCTACGGTCAGCTCGAGATCGAGCGTGGCGGTGTGCTCTCCGGCGAGGTCGAGGTTCTTCCGGAGGCGCAGATCATCCAGGCTCCGACCGCGGCGGTCGCCCGCTAACGGAGCCTCGTCGCCGAAACCCGCGGGCGCGCTTTCGGGGCAGCGCCCGCGGCCGGCGATGAGCGAGACGGCATCGCATCTCGCGATGTCGGGATGGCCCCGATCGAGGGCCCGGCGCGGCCGGGGCGCAGTATGTTGGGGCGTGGGGGATTGTCGGCGTTCGGTGCGGGTCGCGCGATGGTGCGATTTGGGACGCTCTCCCTGTCCTGCGCCGCCGCTTTCGCGCTCGCCGCCTGCCAGGTCCCGCAATCCGCGCTTCACGCCACCAATCGCACCGCCGCCGTCGCGCCCGCAGCCGCACCATCGAACCCGGCACCCGCGTCCCAGGATGCGGAAGCAGGGGCCCCGGTGGGCGCCCCAACGGGCGCGCCGGCCGCCAAGCCGAGCCTGCTCGCCGCCACGCCGGCGGTGGCCCATGGGGTCGAGGGCGCCGCGACGACGATCGCGCCGGCCGCCCATCTGACCGGCGATCCGAAGGAATTGGTCGGCCTCGACCACACGGTGGTGCGCCGCGCGCTCGGCGACCCGCAGCACATCCGCAACGAGATGCCGGCTCAGGTCTGGCAATACGCGACCGGCGACTGCATCGTCGATCTCTACCTCTACGACCAGGACGGCGCCTGGACCGTCACCTATGTCGAGGCCCGCTCCCACACCGCCGAGCAGGAACCCACGGCACGGTGCCTGAAGTCCCTGCTGGAACGCCCCACCGCCTCGGCCGGGTAGGCGACCCGTCCATACAATGTCGTCAGTGTCTGATTTCGTTGACGACGTTATGCGCTGGATTCGCCGCGGCCAGCGCCCTGTTGCCTTTCGCGGATCGAAACTTTGGCAGGCGGATGGGGCTCGGGCTTTTCATGCCTGCGCCAAAAAATATTGACCTGGAACAAATAGTGAACTATGATCCGTGAAGGATGTCCCACGAGCGGCGGCAGCGAATCACTCCTCTCTACAGACTCGTCAGCGCGGCGCCACGTACCTCGAAAGTGGCATAACTTATACCGGGCTTAGACAAAATCGGCTGAATCAAAGACCGCTTCGATCTGCATGAACGGAGTTTCACCGTTGCTTATCAAAGGGTTGTCCGACCTTTTCGCCTCTCGGAGATGGCTTTGGCGGTAAAGTAAGAGGCGCCTCACTCGACCGTGGTCTTGCCCTTGAACTGGCAGATGTCGCGGACCACGCAGAGCGGGCAATCCGGCTTGCGGGCCTTGCAGACATAGCGGCCGTGCAGGATCAGCCAGTGATGGGCGTGCAGCCGGTACTTCTCCGGCACGCGCTTCTCCAGCTTCAGCTCGACCTCCAGCGGGGTCTTGCCGGGTGCCAGTCCGGTCCGATTGCCGACCCGGAAGATGTGCGTGTCCACCGCCATCGTCGGCTGGCCGAAGGCGATGTTCAGCACCACGTTCGCGGTCTTGCGGCCGACGCCGGGCAGGGTTTGCAGCACCTCGCGGTCGCCCGGCACCTTGCCGCCATGCTCCTCGACCAGGATCTGGGAGAGGCGGATGACATTCTTGGCCTTGGTGTTGAAGAGGCCGATGGTCTTGATATAGCCCTTCAGCTTGGCCTCGCCGAGCTTCAGCATCTTCTGCGGCGTGTCGGCGATCTTGAACAGCGGCTCCGTCGCCTTGTTGACCGAGGCGTCGGTCGCCTGGGCCGAGAGCACCACCGCCACCAGCAAGGTGTAGGGATTGATGTAGTCGAGCTCGCCCCTGGGATTCGGGTTCGCTTTTTGGAGACGCGCGAAGAACTCCTCGATCTCTAGCTTGTTGAGCATGTGGTGCTGTTTCCCCGGTCAAGCGGCAGTCTATACTTGCAACCCATGGACCACCAAGCCGACACCGCGCCGCCCCAAGGGCCCGGCCGCCCGATCTTCGAGGCGCTGCTCTATCCCCGCCGCTCGCTGGGCAGACGCGGCTACATGATCCTGACCATCGGCACGGCGCTGATCATCGGCGCCTATGCCATGGTCTTCGTCATCCTCGGCTTCTGGCCGATCGTCGGCTTCCTCGGCGGCGAGTGGTTTTTGTTCTGGTATCTCTTCACCCACCACCATCGCGGCAATGCGCGTTCCGAGCGGATCCGGCTCTATGCCGACCACCTGGTCTTCGAGCGCCGCGACGCCAAGGGCGCCGTGGTGGTGGAGAAGCTGCAGCCCTACTGGCTGAACGTGATCCTGGAACGCGCCGAGGAGCCCGACAACGCGCTCTATCTCCGCTCCCATGGCCGGTCGATCCGGGTCGGCGATTTCCTCTCCCCCGATGAGCGCCGCGATCTCGCGCGCGAGCTCAAGGATGTGCTAGACCGGCACCGCCGCCCCGCTTTCTCCTGAGACCCATTTTGTCGACCATGACCGCGGCCGGTGCCGAGATCCGGCATCCCACCCTTGCGGACTATCTCGCGCTGACGCGGCTCTCGTTGCTCTGGGGCTCGTCCTTCCTCGCCATCAAGATCGCGGTCGATCACGGCGTGCCGCCGCTGACCGTCGCCGCGTTCCGCATCGGCCTCGGCGCCCTGCTGCTGCTCACGATCGCCCGGGTGCGGGATCAGCATTGGCCGCCTTTGCGCACTCGCGGCGATGCCAGGCTCTGGCTGCGCATCCTGTTCCTCGGCGTGGTCGGCAATTCGCTGCCCTTCTTCCTGATCAGCTGGGGCGAGCAGACCACGACCTCGCAATTGGCCGGCATCCTGATGGCGATCATCCCGATGCTGGTGGTGATCCTCGCGCATTTCTTCACCCATGACGAACGCCTGAACGCGATGAAGCTCGTCGGCGTCGCGCTCGGCTTCGGCGGCGTCATCGTTCTGGTCGGCATCGATGCGTTGCGGGGCCTGGGCGCGCAGGTCCTGGGCCAGGCGCTGATCATCGGCGGCTGCATCAGCTATTCGCTCTACGGCGTCGGCGCGCGGCGCCTGCCGCGCCTCGCCCCCGATCTGCTGATCGGCGTGATCCTGCTCGCCGGCTTCGTCGCGATCCTGCCCTTCTGGCTGATCATCGACCGGCCCTGGGCGCTCGCCTGGCAATGGCAGGGGGCTGCGGCGCTCGCCTGGCTCGGCCTGCTCGCGACCGGCACCGGCAACCTGCTCTACTTCCTCCTGCTGCGCAAAGCCGGCGCCGGCTTTGCTTCCAACAACAACTACCTGGTGCCGCTGCTGGCGCTGGTCTACGGCTACTTCATCCTCGGCGAGCAGCCGCATCTGAACGCCGTGGCGGCGCTCGTCCTGATCCTGGTCGGATTGGCGGTGCAGCGGATGGGCGTCAGGCGCCGCTTGGTGCCCCAGGCTGCGACGACGACAGATTGAAGCCCAGCACGTCCTTCATGCTGTAGAGGCCGGGTCGCTTGCCGGCGGCCCAGAGCACGGCCTTCACTGCGCCGCGGGCGAAGATCTCGCGGTTGGATGCCTTGTGGGTGATCTCGATGCGCTCGCCGTCGGCGGCGAAGATCACCGTATGGTCGCCGACCACGTCGCCGCCGCGGATCGCCGAAAAGCCGATCTCGCCCTTGACCCGCGGGCCGACCTGGCCGTCGCGGCCGCGCCGCGCCACGCGGCGAAGCTGCACGTTGCGCCCGCGCGCCGCCGCTTCGCCCAGCGCCAGCGCGGTGCCGGAAGGCGCATCGACCTTGTGCCGGTGATGCATCTCGATGATCTCGATATCCCAGTCGGGATCGAGGATGCGGGAGACTTCCTCGACCACCTGCTCCAGCAGGTTGACGCCCAGGGACATGTTGGAGGCCATGACGATCGGCACGCGCTGCGCCGCGCGGGAGATCACCGCCATCTGGTCGCTGTCGAGCCCGGTCGTGCCGACCACATGGGCGGTCCCGGTCTTGGCCGCGAGCCCGGCATGGAGCGCCGTCGCCGAGGGGCTGGTGAAGTCCACCACCACGTCCGACTGCTCGAAGAGCGGCTCGGGATTGTCGCCGATGGTGATGCCCAGGGGCTCGCCGCCGGCGAGAGCGCCGAGATCGCGCCCCAGCACATGGGAGCCCCGGCGTTCGGTCCCGCCGACCACCAGCACGCCCGGCGCCGTGATCAGCAGCTTCAGGAGCATCTGCCCCATCCGGCCGGCGCAGCCGGCGATCCCGACTCGAATGGCGCCGTTGCCGCCGCGCTTCAGCCGGGGCGCCGGTGCCGCGGCCGGGGCCCTGGCCGGTGCCGCGGGCTCGGCCTTGATCGCTTTTTGCTTGTTTTTCAAAGGGGTGGCGGGGCCTGGCTTGGCCGCGGGCTTGGCGCTCGGACGGCCGGCGGCCTTGGTCTGGACCCCGCGGCCCGCACTTCCGCGCGTTGATTTGACGGCCATATAACCCCCTGAAATCCGTAACAGTATCTAATCCGTTCCCGGCACGCGGGGCAACAGGGTCCCAACAGATCGTAAGCGGATGGGTTGGATTCTCGCGCCGGGTTCTATCGCGCTAGGCGGCGAGCTCGGGGGCGAGGACGCGGGTCTTCGGGAAATGCAGCGTGACCGTGGTCCCCTTGCCGCGGGTGCTGCTCAGCAGCAGCTTGCCCTGGTGCAGCTCGACCATGCGGCGGGTCAAGGGCAGGCCGAGGCCGGTGCCCTCGTGCCGCCGCGCCAGGCCCTGGTCGACCTGGCCGAAGGGCAGCAGCGCCACTTCGATCTCGCCGGGATCCATGCCGATGCCGGTATCCCGCACCACGATGTCGATGCCGTCCTCGCCGCCCGCCGGCGTGACGCTCGGCCGGACCGAGACCACCACGCGGCCGCCGGGCTCGGTGAACTTGACGGCATTGTTCACCAGGTTGGTGACCATCTGCTTGACGCGGAGCTCGTCGGCCCAGAGCTTGGGGAGCTGCTCCGGCAGGTTGCGCTCGAGCGCGATGCGGCCGCGCTGGGCGCGCTCGCTCACCACCTTGAAGCAGCTGTCGATGACGCGGTCCAGCTCGATCGCCTGCTCGGAGACCTTCATCTGCCCGGCCTCGATCTTGGAGAGGTCGAGGATGTCGTTGATGATCTTCAGCAGGTCGGCGCCGCTGTTGTGGATGTCCTTTGCATATTCGACATAGCGGTCGAGATCGGCGCCGTACATCCGGCTCTCGATGATCTGCGAGAAGCCGATGATGGCGTTGAGCGGCGTCCTGAGCTCGTGGCTCATATTGGCCAGGAATTCCGACTTCGCGCGGTTGGCGAGCTCCGCCGTCTCCTTGGCGGTGCGGAGGTCGCGCTCCTGGCGGCGGCGTTCGGTGACGTCGCGCAGGATGAGGGCGAAGGCGAGCTCGTCATTGGTGGCGAGCTGGAACACCGAGGCTTCCGCCGGGAACTCGCTGCCATCCTTGCGCAGGCCGACCATCTGGGCATCGTTGCGCCCGTCGAACGCCGCGGCCCAGCGCACGGCCGCGCTGCCGCCGTTCCTGGCCTCGCGCTCGACGAGACGGCTGCGCAGCCGCTCGGGCACCAGGATCTCGATCGGCCGGCCGATCACCTCGGCGGCGGAATAGCCGAAGACATGCTCGGCGCCGCGGTTGAACAGCTCGATGCGGCTGTCGCGGTCGGCGGCCACGATCGCCTCGGGCGCGATCTCCAGGATCGAGGCCAGGCGCTCCTCGGAGACCTGCAGCGCGCGGAGCGCGGTCTCGGCGCGCCGGCGCAGCTTCACCTCGGCGGTGCGGTTCACCCATTCCGCACCCGCCAGCAGCGAGGCGAAGAGCAGGCCGCCCGGAACCAGGATGCGCAGCACCTCGGCGCGGGACAATCCGTTGGGGTCGAGCGCGACCGCGGCGAAGATCGCGAACAGCGAGAGCATCGGCAAAGCCGGTTCGAGCCAGACCGCTTCGGATTCGCCGCGCCGGTGCACCGGCGCCGATTTCGGCTGGCATCGCCGCTCCCAGGCCGACCAGCTCACCAGCAGGAAGCCGGTCAGCCAGGCGAGGTCGGAGACGCTGCCGGCGACGATGCCGTCGGCATGCAGCATCTGGATGCCGCGATCGGTGGCGCCCAAGGCGAGCGCGGCCAGCGCCGCGGTCAGCAGCAACGCCCCCGGCCGGCGCGGCCCGTCGGAATAGACCGCGAGCGCGATCAGCGCGATCAGCAAAGCGGTACCGTAGAGCAGCGGGTAGGAGATCGCGGTCAGCAGGCGAAAGGGCGCGGCACCCGTCCCCATCAGCGCGTCATGCAGCACGATGCCGAGGCTGGTATAGAGCGCGACCGAGATCAGGCCGAGATTGCAGATCGGCCGCAACAGGCTGGTCTGCAGATCGCTGCGGCGGATCGCGACCAGGACGCTGCCGATGGTCAGGACCGGAAAGGCGAGGGCGCCGAGATCGTCGAGATCCGGCACCGGCAGGCTATGGCCCCGGATCAGCTCCCAGCCATCGGCATAGAGCCGCCCGCCGAGCCAGCAGAGGCAGGCGAGCGCGACGCCCGACCAGACCAGCCGGTCGCGGTCGCGGAAGCCGCGCGCGGTCAGGACCGCCTGCTGCACGGCAAAGAGGGCCGCGGCGGACCAGGAAAGATCGCTCAGCATCGTCGCCCGGGCCGAGCCGGGATCGCCGAGCCCGTATTGCAGGACCGAGAACAGGACGAGCGCCGCGATGCCGGCCGCCAGGCGCTTGGCGCGGGCGCGCCACATCGGGTCGCTGGCCACCAGCAGGCTGGCGGACGCCATCTTCCGATCGTGCGGGTGCAAGGCAGGGCGCATGTCACGCGGAGCTTGCCCACGCGGCGTGAAAAAAGTCTTAACTATTGAAATCCAAAAGCTTTTCGAAGAGACCGCGGCTCAGTCCCGGCTGCCGTCGAAGAACTCCTTCACCCGCGCGAAGAAGCCTTCGGATTCCGGATAGGTCTTGGCATTGCCGCCGGATTCCGCCTTGAACTGCTCCAGCAGCTCGCGCTGCTTCTTGGTCAGGTTGGCGGGCGTCTCGACCGCGATCTCGACGAACATGTCGCCGCGCGACGGCGAGCGCAGCACCGACATGCCCTTGCCCTTCAAGCGGAACTGCTGGCCGGTCTGGGTGCCGGACGGGATCGAAACCTTGGACTTGCCGCCGTCGATGGTCGGGATGTCGATCTGGTCGCCCAAAGCGGCGGTGGTCATGCTGACCGGGACGCGATAGTGGATGCTGGAGCCTTCGCGCTGGAACAGCCGGTGCGGCGCCACCGAGATGAAGATGTAGAGGTCGCCGCTGGGCCCGCCATGCATGCCGGCCTCGCCCTCGCCGGCCAGGCGGATGCGCGTGCCGTCCTCGACGCCGGCGGGGATCGCGACCTGGAGCGTGCGCTCCTTGGCGGTCCGGCCGGTGCCCTTGCAGCTCTTGCAGGCTTTCTCGATCACCTTGCCGGCGCCATGGCAGGCGGGGCAGGTGCGCTCGATGGTGAAGAAGCCCTGGGTCGCGCGGACCTTGCCGTGGCCGTGGCAGGAGGGGCAGTTGACCGGCTGCGCGCCCTTCTCGCCGCCGCTGCCGTGGCAGGCCTCGCAGGCGACCGAGCTCGGCACGCGGATCGTCGCCTGCTTGCCGTGGAACGCCTCTTCGAGGGCGATCTCCATGTTGTAGCGAAGATCGGCGCCGCGGCCGCGGCCGGACTGGCCGCGCCGGCCGCCCATGAACTCGCCGAACATCTCGTCGAAGATGTCGGTGAAATCGAAGCCGCCGCCGGCGAAGCCCGCACCGGCGCCGCCGCGGCCCATCCCGCCATTCTCGAAGGCGGCATGGCCGAAGCGGTCATAGGCCGCGCGCTTCTGATCGTCCTTCAGGACGTCATAGGCCTCGTTCAGTTCCTTGAATTTCTGCTCGGCACCCTTGTCGCCCGGATTGCGATCCGGATGGTGCTGCATCGCGAGCTTGCGAAACGCCTTCTTGAGGGTTTCCTGGTCGGCGCCCTTCTCGACACCCAGCGTTTCGTAATAGTCGCGCTTCATGATCCAGATGTCAGATGACAGATGTCAGATGTCAGATCAAGAAATACGCGCCGGCCAGCGACGCTTCGGGACGAAAACGGCAGATGCCGGAGGTCACCCTCTGACATCTGCCATCTGTCTTCTGACGGCCGTTAGGCCGTCTTGCCCTTACGCTCGTCGACTTCCTCGAAGTCGGCATCGACGACCTTCTCGTCGCTGCCGCCAGCGCCCTGCTGGGCGCCGGCATCCTGGCCGGTCGTGCCGTCCGTGGCGCCGCCCGCCGCATTGGGGCCCTCGGCCTGGCTGGCGCGGTAGAGCGCCTCGCCGATCTTCATCATGGCCTGGGTCAACGCGTTGGTCTTCGCCTCGATCGCCGCGGGGTCGTCCTGGTCCTTGACGCCCTTCAAGTCCGCGATCGCGGCCTCGACCGCCGACTTGTCGGCCGCCGCGAC
>DASZYM010000293.1:0-2560 GCA_035545355.1 Dongiaceae bacterium | reverse complement strand
CGCGACGGCCTCGATCGGCACGTCGAACGACGTGCAGCTCGACGACTTGAGCCATGCCATAGCCGAGGGCGACATGAGGGCGATCGAACGGCAGTTCGATCTCAACCTCACCGAGACCCAGCCGATCATGATCCTGCGCGGCCTGGCGCGGCACTTCCTGCGCCTGCACAATGCGGTCGGGCGCCTGGAAGCGGGCGCGTCGATGCAGGATGCCCTGCAGGCGCTGAACTCCCCCATGTTCTGGCGCGACCGGCCGCGGCTGGAGAAGCAATGCCGGCGCTGGACCAGCCGCACGATCGGCGCGGCGCTCACCAGGATCGGCGAGATCGAATCCCAAGCGATGCGCTTCCGCGACAATGCCGAGACGCTGACCCGGCGCGGCGGGCTGGAGATCGCGGCGCTGCCGGGGCGGCGCTGACTGGGGATATTAACTTAACCGCCGCAGCCGCCTTAAAGTGCCCTAACGCCTTGCGTGGAAACGACCAATCGCGTTTCCATGCGCCCCCCGGTTTGGCGTTTTCGGTTAAGTCCGGTGTAAGTTGAGGGCCGAACGAGCAAGGGGATTATAGCAAATTCTCGGTCCGCCCGCGGCGAAATTCAGGCTGAGTGTGACGCGCGTCAGAGCGCGAGATCGACCACCAGCACCTCATGGTCGGAGATCGCGCCGTCCTTCTCATCGACCGCGGCGATCGTGCGAGCGGCGCCGGCTTCGACATCGCGGGTGAACAGCCAGTCCAGACGTCGGAAGGGCGGCTTCGGCATGCCGTCCGGGCGCCGGCGCTGGGTCGGCGCCATGTCGTTGGCGTCGGCCCATCCGAAGCCGTGCTCGGCCAAAGCACGGAACATCGGCTCGAAGACATCGCAGCGTTGGGCCCAGCCATGCCGGCCGTCCTCGGCGGGGAAAGCGGCGGTGTTGCAATCGCCGCCGATCACCATCGGCACTTCGCCATAGCGCAGTTGCAATGCGGCCAGCAGCCGCTCGGTCTGCGCCGCGCGGTCGAGCGCGGTGCTGTCGCTTTCGAGATGCACCGAGACCACCACGAGATCGCCGTCGGCGACCCGCGCGGCCAAGGCCATGCGGCCGCCGATCCGGCGCTGTGCCGGGCCCTTGTTGAGGTCGGGGCGCTCGCCGAACCAGCGGCCGCCGGAATCGAGGCGGATCAGCGCGAAATCGTTCAGCGGATAGCGCGAGAGGATCGCATTGCCGTGGAAGCCGGCGGCATTGCGCTCGCCTTTATGCCATTCCTCCTCGCGCTCGTCGCCGAGGCCGAGCTCGATGAATTCGATGCCATAGGCATAGCCCATGCCCAAAGCCACCGCGAGCTCGGCCACGGTGTGGCGGTTGCCGGAGCGCGCCATGCCGATATCGGCTTCGGAGAGCAGGAGCACGTCGGGCTTCAGCGCCGTGAAGAGCGCGGCCGAGGCCGGGCCGAATTTCAGCCGCTCGGCATTCCAGGCGGCAAGGCGCAGGTTCTCGCCGAGCAGGTGATCGGCCTGGGGCGGACGATACTCGACGGCGTTGAGCGCCAGGATCTCGGCCGCCAGCGCATCGTGGCGCGCCTTGGTGGCGGCATCCTCCCGCGCCGAATCCAGCAATGCCGGATCGGGCAGCGGCAGGGTTTCCAGCGCGCGCTCGACGATCGCGTTCATGATCCTATTCCGCCGCCAGGCGGGAGGGCGCGCCGTCGATCCGGGCGCCGCTTTCCGCATCGAAGAGATGGATCGCGGCGGGCGGAATCCGCAGCGGCAGGTGCTGGCCCGGACGCCAGGGCATGTCGGCGGCGGTTATCGGCCGCAGCACGGTGAGCTCGATCGCGCCGCTGCGCCCGTGCAGGACCTGGCCGGAGCCGAGCTCCTCGTCGAGCTCGATGTCGAAATCGAGGCCGCCGAAAGCCGGGGCGTCGCCGATCTCGATCTCCTCCGGGCGGATGCCGAGCGTGACCGCGCGGCCAGGCGCGACGCCGCCCGGAATCACCAGGCGCATCGGTCCAGCGGGGCCCGGCCCGATCTCGGCGAGCCCGTCGGCAACGATGCGGGCCTCGATGAAATTCATCGACGGCGCGCCGATGAAGCCGGCGACGAAACGACTGGCCGGGCGGCGATAGACCTCGGTCGGCGCGCCGATCTGCTCGATGCGGCCCTGGTTCAGCACGACCAGGCGGTCGGCGAGGGTCATGGCCTCGACCTGGTCATGGGTGACGAAGACGCTGGTCGCGCGCAGGCGCTGGTGCAGGCGGCGGATCTCGATCCGCATCTGCGCGCGGAGCTTGGCGTCGAGATTGGACAAAGGCTCGTCGAACAGGAAGACCTTGGGCTCGCGGATCATGGCGCGGCCGATGGCGACGCGCTGGCGCTGGCCGCCGGAGAGGGTGCCGGGCTTGCGGTCGAGATAGTCGGCGATGCCGAGGCTCTGCGCGATCTTCTCGACCCGGGCGCGGCGCTCGGCCTTCGGCACGCCGGCGACCTTCAAACCATAGCCGATATTCTCGGCGACGGTCATGTGCGGGTAGAGCGCGTAATTCTGGAACACCATGGCGCAGCCGCGCTGGCGCGGCTCGAG
>DASZYM010000292.1:0-3117 GCA_035545355.1 Dongiaceae bacterium | reverse complement strand
ACCGAGCCGTCGCCGTTCAGCAGCACATCGATGCGATCGCACCAGCCGGCCAAGGCCTCGTCGATCGCATTGTCCACGACCTCGTAGACCATGTGGTGCAGGCCCGAGCCGTCATCGGTATCGCCGATATACATGCCGGGGCGCTTGCGGACCGCGTCGAGGCCCTTCAGGACCTTGATCGAATCCGCATCGTAGCTCTCGCCGTCATTGGCGGGATTATGCTTGTCGTTTTCGTCCGAAATCGCGGTCATGGGGTGAAATCCAAAGTGAACAAAGCGGTCAGGCCGCGTCGCGGCTGACCTGAGAATCCGTGATGGTGAAGAACTGCGCCGCCTCGCGGAGCGGCCGGAACAGCTCGGTTTCGGTACCGGTGAACCAAGCCTGGGCGCCGAGCGCCACGACTTCCTTATATAGGTATCGGCGGCGGTCCGGATCAAGGTGCGCCGTCGCCTCATCCAGCAGCAGAAGCGGCGCTTCGCCGCGCCGGGCGCGGCTTAAACGCGCCTGGGAGAGCAGGATCGAGATCAGCAGCGCCTTCTGCTCCCCGGTCGAGGCTTCGGCGGCATCGAGCGCCGCCGCCCCCAGGTGCCGGCCGCGGAAGGCGGCCTTCAGTTCGCTGCGATGGGTGCCCCATTGGGTGACGCCGCTCGTCGTGTCGCCCTCGCGCGCGGCGGAGAGGCGGTCGCGCAGCAGGTCCTCGGCTTCCAAGGCCGGGCGCTCCTTGAGCGAGAGCTCGACCGAGCCGGCGATCGCGAGATCGGCGCGCGGGAAGGGGCCGACCGCTTCGTCCATCGCGGCATTGAGCGCATCGGCGGTTTCCATGCGCGCGGCGGCGATGGCGACGGCATGGCCCGCCATCTCGGCCTCGACGCCGGAGAGCCAGCGGTCACGCTCGGTGCGATCGACCGCCGGTCCGTCGCCGCGCAGCACGCGGGCCCGCTCGCGCATCGCCTGCTCATAGGCCGAGACGCGGGCGGGATGGTCGGGATGGAGGCCTGCCACCAGGCGGTCCAGGAACTTGCGGCGCAGGGACGAGCGCTCGACGAAGATCCGGTCCATCGAGGGCGTCAGCCAGAGGATCGAGAGGATCTCGGCGAAGGCCGCTTGGCTGCGCGCCGGCGCGCCTTCGATGCGGCAGAGGCGGCGGTCGCGCGCGGTCTCGTCGGCGCTCTCCTCGCGCGGGTCGCGGCCGGTGCCGAGCGCGAAGGCGCCCTGGCGGCCGCTATAGCGGGCATGAACCGCCCAGGCCTTGCCGTTCGACGCACTGTTGTCGTGGTGCCGGCAATCGACCTCGCGCAAACCGGCGCTGCGCATGCCGGAGCCGGGGGCGAGGTAGGAGATCGCTTCCAGGATGTTGCTCTTGCCGGCGCCGTTCGGGCCGGTCAGCACCAGCGGACGCCGCTCGATCTCCAGCGAGAGCGCGCGGAAATTTCGGAAGGCGGTCAGACTGAGATGCGAAATGCCGTTGGCCGCGCCGTCATTCAGGATCGCGACCGAGGGGCTCCGTTCCGGACCTGCCCAGGCTCGACCCATTACACTCGCATCGGCATCAGCACGTAGAGCGCCATCGCATCGGCCATGTCGCGCATCAAGGTCGGCGCGACCGAATCCGCCAGCATGATCTGCATGCCGTCGCCTTCGATCTCGTCGGCGATGTCCAGCAGGTAGCGCGAGTTGAAGCCGATATCGATCGGCGAGCCCTCGTACTTCACTTCCAGCTCTTCGGTGGCGCTGCCCTGCTCGGCGCTGGTGGCCGAGAGGGTGAGCGTGCCGCTCTTCAGGCTCAGCTTCACCGCGCGCGACTTCTCGCTGGAGATGGTGGAGACGCGGTCCACGGCGTCGCGGAACGACTTGCGGTCGACTTCCAGCGCCTTGTCGTTGTTGGTCGGGATGACGCGGTGATAGTCCGGGAAGCTGCCGTCGATCAGCTTCGAGGTCAGCACCACGTCGTCGAAGGCGAAGCGGATGCGGCTGTCGGAGAGCGAGACGGCGACGCTGCCGGTCGTCTCCTCGATCAGCTTGCGGAGCTCGTTCACCGCTTTCCGGGGCACGATCACGCCCGGCATGCTCTCCGCACCCTCGGGCAAAGGCATCTCGACCCGCGCCAGGCGGTGGCCGTCGGTCGCGACCGCGCGCAAAGCCTTCTGCTTGCCCGAGGCGAAGGCATGGACGTAGATGCCGTTCAGGTAATAGCGGGTCTCCTCGGTCGAGATCGCGAACTTGGTGCGATCGATCAGCCCCTTCAAGTCGCCGGCCGAGAGCGGGAATTGATGCGGCAGGTCGCCGGCCCCGGTCGCGGGGAAGTCCTCCTTGGGCAGGGTCTGCAGGCTGAAGCGCGAGCGCCCGGCCTTGATCGTGGTCGACTGGCCGTCGCCGGCGAGCTCGAGGGAGACCTGCGAGCCCTCGGGCAGCTTGCGCACGATGTCGTAGAGCGTGTGGGCCGGCACCGTGACGGCGCCCGGCGCGCCGATCTCGGCGGCGACCTGCTCGACGATGGCGAGCTCCATGTCGGTGGCGGTCAGGCCGAGGCGATCCCCCTTGGCCTCCAGCAGCACGTTGGAGAGGATGGGGATGGTGTTGCGCCGCTCCACGACACTCTGCACATGACCCAGCGCGTGCAGCAAAGCGCCTCGTTCGATCGTCAGTTTCATGGCCCCGGTCTTCTTCCCGATCTTGTCCTTGTGGGTCTTCTTCCGGCAGGCCCGGCCCGGTCTGCGTCGCGTCCCTGGAAGGCCGTTAACCACGCCTCTCAAGGGCCGCCAAAAATGCAGCCAATCCGCGGCTTTACCGACTTGCTTGAGGCCCCCGAAACCCGGGCAGGACGGCCGAATCGGCCGGGCTTGATCAGCAAGTCACGGATTATAGCAACTGAGGTCCGCAGCAACAGCGGAAAACGCGCCCGGAAGGGGCGGGAACCAGGCCGGAATCAACCCCGAATTGGGTACCGAATCCGCGCCGCGGATCAGCCTTCGAGCATGCGCTTCAGGAGGTCGACATCCTCGGAGAATCCGGCATCGGCGGCGCAGAGCTCCTCGACCTTCTTGACCGCGTGCATGACCGTGGTGTGGTCGCGGCCGCCGAACTTGCGGCCGATCTCCGGCAGCGAGCGCGTGGTCA
>DASZYM010000291.1:0-2272 GCA_035545355.1 Dongiaceae bacterium | reverse complement strand
ATCCGAATTCTGCTGCCGCTCGAGAAATGCCGCGCCGAGCGCCGCCAGAAAAGCGAGCGATGCGGAGACCAGCATCACGCCCAGCAGTGACTCGATGCGCGCCGCATCGGCGAGATAGAGGCCGGCCAAGGCGGCAATGAGCGCTCCGCCGCCGACCCGCATCGCCGCCGCGAGCCCGGCCGCGGTGCCGGCGAGATCGGCGCGCAGCGCAAGCACGCCGGCGATGGCCGAGGGCATGGTCAATCCGTTGCCGATGCCGATGAACATGCAGGGGATGAAGAAGGCCGGAGCATCGGTCTCGCCCGCCATCGCGAGGGTGAGGCCCGCCAGCAGGCCGATGCAGGTCAGGAGCCGCGCGATCACCAGCACGGCTCCCGAGGAGTGCCGCGACGCATAACGGCCGGCCAGGGTGCTGCCGAGCAGAAAACCCGCGGGGATCATGCCCATGTAGAAGCCGAGCTTCGCACCCGAGATCCCGATCGCTTGGGCGACAAGCAAAGGCGCGCCGCCGAGGAAGATATAGAAGGTCGCCATCGAGAAGATCATGCACAGGGCGTAGGCCCAGAACCGCGCCGAGCCGAGCAATACGCGATAGGAAGCAAGGTAGTTGCGCTTCAGGTGCGGTGCGTGCCGTGCCGTCTCGCCGATCTCGCGCACCGACAGCGCCAAGGCCGCCACGCCCAGCAGCGCGAGAAACACGAAGATCGCGCGCCAGCCGAAGAGCTGGTCGAGGGATCCGCCGAGGAGGGGGCCGAGGACCGGC
The DNA here is from genome assembly GCA_035545355.1 of Dongiaceae bacterium. Lineage (GTDB taxonomy): Bacteria > Pseudomonadota > Alphaproteobacteria > Dongiales > Dongiaceae > Dongia. Next base: position 1,509 of record DASZYM010000291.1, on the reverse strand, counting down.
GCGATCGCCCATCCCATGGCGAGATAGCCGAAGGTGCTGGCGGCTTTGCGCGCGCCGGCGGCCTCCTTGATGATCACCTGGGCCGCGGAGAAGCAGGCATCGACCGAGGCCTGCATCGCCCGGAGCAGCAGGAAGGTGCCGATCCCGGCGGCCAGGGTGCAGCCGACCGAGGCGGCGATGAAGATCGCGATCGCGGCGAGGATGACGGTCCGGCGCCCGTACCGGTCGGAGAGCGCGCCGGCGACGAGCTCGATCGCCGCCGTGACCGTCGCATAACCGGCGACCGAGAGATTGACCAATGCGAGATCGGCATGGAAATCGGCGGCGATGCCCGGCAGCGACGGCACGATGATGTTGACCGGCAGCACCGCCAGCGCCGAAAGCAGCATGAGGGTGAAGAGGCGCGGCGAAGCGGCGGCGGAGCTGGAACGGGGATTCGTCATGGGTCTGGTTCGTCTGGTTGGGAGCCCGGATCCGGGCAATAAAAAAGGCCCCGTCCGGAGCCTGTTTACCGCGCATGGGTGGCTTTCGCCGGACGGCTAAGCCGTCCCGCCCATGCGCTCCATAACGATGACGAAACCCATCGCGGTGTTCATGGACGCGAGGCTAGACGGTATGCGCCATGCCGTCAATGCGGAGGCGGCGATCGACGTCCATGTTCGTCACGTCGCCTTCTTCCTGATATGCGCGGGCTTCCACAGCCGGAACCCGCCTTCGAAAGCTTTCTCGTTGTCGCCGAGCAGCACATGCGCCGGCAGGTCGTCGAGCTTCTCGGCATTGCCGCCGCCGAGCACGACATAGTCGGGCTCCAGGGCCGCGATGAGCAGCGCCATTACATCCTCGACGCTGCGCCGCCACTTCTTCTTGCCGTGCCGCTCGAGGCCGCGCTCGCCGACATAATCCTCGAAGGTCTTGCCGTTCCGGTACGGCAGGTGCGCGAGCTCCATCGGGATGAGGACGCCGTCCACGATCATCGCCGATCCCAACCCGGTGCCGAGCCCCAGGAACAGCATCTTGCCGCCGCGATAGCTGCCGAGCGCCTGCATCAGCGCATCGTTGACCACCTGCGTCGGGCGGCGGAACGCCTTCTCGAAGTCGAAGCCGGCCCATCCCTTGCCGAGATTGTGCGGCTCCCGCGTCGGCCGGTTGCGGATGACCGGGCCCGGATAGCCGATCGAGATGCAGTCATAGGACCAGTCTCGGGTGAGACTCTTCACCCGCTTGACCATCTCGGTCGGCGTGATGTGCGGGCCCGATTCGAAGGCGCGCCTCACCCGCTCGGCGTCGGTCATGAACTTGACGCGCGATCCGCCGACATCGATCGCGAGGGTGGTGCGGGTCGGTTTCTTCCTGGCCATGGGTGGGGTTGATGCAGTTTAAGAACCGCCCCTCGGTTCGCCTGCTCTAAACGTCGAGGTTGGCGACGTTGAGGGCGTTGTCCTGGATGAACATGCGGCGCGGCTCGACCTCGTCGCCCATCAGGCGGCCGAAAAGGTCGTCGGCGTCGTC
>DASZYM010000290.1:0-18063 GCA_035545355.1 Dongiaceae bacterium | reverse complement strand
GTGCCAGTGATGGCCGAAGGGGTCGGTGATGCCGCCGCTGCGGTCGCCGTAGAACTGGTCCTTGACCTCGCGGGTGAGCTTGCCGCCCGCGGCAACCGCCTTCTTCACCACCGCATCGACATTGGGCACGTAGACCATGATGCTGACCGGCGAGCCGCCGTATTTGGCCGGCGCGAAGGCCTCCCATTGCGGCGCCTCGTCGGCGAGCATGATCACGCAATCGCCGATCTCCAGCTCGGCATGGCCGATCCGGCCGCCGGGCGCATCCATCCGCATCCGCTCCTTGGCGCCGAAGGCCGCCTTGTAGAAGGCGATCGCCTTCGCCGCGCCATCGACGATGAGATAAGGCTGGACGCTGCGATAGCCTTGCGGGATCGGCGAAGGCTTGCCTGCCCGCGCCGATACCTTTCCCGCTGTCTTCTTCGTGGCCCGCTTCGCTTTGGCCTTGGTCTTGGCTTTCGCTTTGGTGCGCTTCGCCATCGCTCCTCCTTACGAGCTGTGCTCGGCGTCCTCCGGATCCTCCGGCGCCGGATGCGCCGGCGATGCCTCGGATAGAGGCTGCTTCACCTCTTCGGGCATCGGAGTCGGGCCGGGCTCCTCGATCCTGGGCCTGGGCGCCGCCGGTTTGGGTGCCGGCGGTTTGGGTGCCGGTCTGGGCGCCGGTGCGGCGGCCATGGCCGGTCTGGGCGCCGGCTTCGGCGCGCTCATCTTCGGGGCACTCATCTTCGGAGCCGGTGCAGCCTTTGCCTTCGGCGCTGCTCTCCGGGCCGCCTTCTTGGCGACCTTCTTGGCTTTCGCCTTGGGCGCCGACTTCCTGCGGGCCTTGGCCTTGGTCCTGGTCTTCGTCCGGGACTTGGCCCGGCTCTTCGGCCGCGCGACGCGGCGCGCCGTCTTCTTGGCCTTCTTCGCCTTCTTGGCTTTCTTCGCTTTGGATTTTGCTTTGGTCCTTGATGCGGCCTTCCGTGCCATCGAGCCTCTCCTGTCGAGTCTTGCCGGGTACGCCATCAATCAGACGCATCACAGTCTCACAACCGCCGGCGGTTTGACCAGATGCAGATGGAGCGGAAGCGGAGAATCGTCAGCGCCGGATGAAGCGCATCAGCTCCTGGCGCGGGATGGCGCCGGTCGCGATCACCAGCGCGAGGTAGAGCGCCATGCCGCCGCCGACCAGCACCGCGAGCGCCAGCATGCGGGCGAGCTCGCCATCGGCAAGAAAGGCCTGCAACGGCTTGATCCCCAACCAAAGGGCGATGCCCAGGACGGCCGCCGCCAGGGCCAGCCGCGGCAGGGTGCGGAACAGCCGGCGGTCGAGCACCAGATAGCCGCGGCGGCGCAGGGTGAAGTAGAGCAGCCCGCAATTGACCCAGGCCGCCCCGGCCGTGCCGAGTGCGATGCCGATGTAATGGATGAAAGGGAAGAGGCTGAGGCTGATGGCGATATCGGCGCAGACTCCGATCACGGCGAAGCGGAACGGGGTCATCGTATCCTCCCGCGCCAGGAAGCCCGCCGAGAGCGACTTGTTGAGCACGTAGGCGGGCAATCCCAGGGCGATGGCGGTCAGCGCATAGGAGACCTTGATCGAGTCCTGGTGGGTGAAGGCGCCCCGCTCGTAGAGCACGGTGATGATGGGCGCCGCCGCGACCGTAAGGGCGACCGCCGCCGGCAGCGACAGGAAGAAGCCCATCTCGATCGCCCGGTTGAAGATCCGCATCGCCTCTTCCGGCCGCTGGCCGCGCAAGGCGCGGGTCAGCGAAGGCAGCAGCACCACGCCGATCGCCGAGCCGATCAGCGCCAAGGGAAGCTGATAGAGCCGGTCGGAATAATAGAGATAGGTCACCGCCTGGGGCTGCAGGGTCGCCAGGATGGTGGCGACGGTCAGGTTGATCTGGTTGACGCCGCCGCCGATCAGGCCCGGCACCATCCGGATCATCACCCTCTTCACCACGGGGCTGAGATTGGGCCAGGGCAGATGGAGGTGCATCCCGGTGCGCTGGCAGGTCACCGCCAGCCACAGGAATTGCAGCATGCCGGCGACCGTGACCGCGATGCTCAGAATCTCGCCGGATTTCTCGGTGACGCCGCCTTGGGCATCGAAGGTGGGCGGCACCAGCGTGTAGAGCGCGATGATCATCACGACATTGAGCAGGATCGGCGCCGCCGCTGCATCGGCGAAGCGTCCGAGCGCGTTCAGCACGCCGCCCTGCAGCGCGCCCAGCGACATGAACAGCAGGTAGGGAAAGGTGATCTGGGTGAACAAAACCGCCGCCGCGAACTTCTCCGGATAGGCGTGGAAGCCCGGCGCGAAGACCCGGATCAGCCAGGGCATGCCGAGCTCGGCGACGACGGTCAGCGCCGCCAGCACCAGCAGCAGGGTGGAGAGCACCGCTTCGGCGAAGCGCTGCGCGCCCATCTGGCCTTTGGTCTCCAGTTCGCCGGCGAACATCGGCACGAAGGCCGAGTTGAACGCGCCCTCGGCGAAGAGCTGGCGGAAGAGATTGGGCAGGCGCATGGCGACCACGAAGGCCTCGGCGATCGGCCCGGTGCCGAAGAACTGCGCCATCAGCACTTCGCGCAGGAAGCCCAGCGCCCGGCTGGCCAGGGTCAGGCCGCCGACGGTGGCCACGGATTTCAGGGAGAACATGCGCGAATCGTCTAAGCCCTTCGGGAGCTGCGGCCGAGCGGTGGCGCCTCTTTGCCCCGGTTGCCGCGGTCCGGCAAGCCATCTCCGTAATACGGATTTGACGTAAGCCGCTTCCGGAAGCGGGTCACCCATAGCCCTTCATTGTGATCGCGTGAGGGCGAGATTAAGAAAGCGCCTTGCCGGCCCTGCCATGGCCTCCCCGACTCGAATGGACGCCCCGACCGATGCACGCGGCCCCCGCCACCGGATCTGAGCGGAACGTTCCCGAGCCGCCGGCGCGCGCCGTCATCGGCATCGATCTGGGCGGGACCGCGGCGCGCTTCGTGGTCCATGGCGACGACGGCCTGGCGGGGTCGAAGGAAGTCTCGACCGCGGTTCTGGGCGAAGGCGGCGAAGACGAGCGGATCGACCGGCTGGTCGCCGCGATCCGGGACCAGGTGCCGTCCGGCGCCGTGCTCCAAGCGGTCGGGATCGGCGCCAGCGGTCCGGTCGATGTCGAAGCCGGCACCATCCGCAATCCGTTCACCCTGCCCGCCTTCTCCGACATCGCGCTGGTCGCCGAGATCGAACAGCGGCTCGGCATCCCGGCCGTGCTGGAGAACGACGCACTGGCCGCCGCGATCGCCGAGAACCGCCTCGGCGCCGGCATGAGCGTCGATAGGCTGCTGGTCGTGACGCTCGGGACCGGGATCGGCGTCGCGCTGATCCTGGACGGCAAGCCGTTTCGCGGCCCGAACAGCGCCCACCCGGAATCCGGGCATATCCCAAGCCCCTATCCGGTGCCCGGCGCGCCGGAGCTCTGCTATTGCGGCGCCCGTTCGTGCTGGGAGCAATCGGCCTCGCGCAAGGCCTTGCAACGGATGCTGCGGCCGCTCTTCCCCGAAGCCGCAAGCGATCGCGAGGTCCTGGCCCTGGCGCGCGCCGCCGGCGACCGGAACGACGTCCAGGACGCGCTCGCGCGCTATGGCGCGGCGCTCGGTCATGGACTGGCGATCCTGCACTCCGTCTACATGCCGGAGGTGACCGTCCTCGCCGGATCGGGTGCGCGATATCTCGATCTCTATCGCCGCGGCCTGGAGCCCGTGCTGGCGCGGGCGCCGGGCTTCGCGGTCGATGTGGAGCTGCGGATCACGACGCTGGGAGACACGGCCGGCGCCATCGGCGCCGCACTGCTGGCCCGCGATCGCGCCGAAAGCCTCCGGGTGGTATGATGCAATCCGCTGCGCTGCGACACCCGCGCGCTTGACGAAACGATGACAGGGCAGTAATTCTCTATAGATTTAATAGAGATTACAGCGATGCTCTCCCAGAAGGCCAAATACGCGATGCGTGCGCTCCTCTATCTGGCGCGCGCGGAACCCGATCGCCCTGTTTTCATTTCGGAAATTGCGGACGAGCAATCGGTCCCGAAGAAGTTCCTGGAGCTGATCCTGTTGGATCTGAAACGCCACGGCCTGGTCCATTCCCAGCGCGGCAAGAAAGGCGGCTATTTCCTGGCCAAGCCGCCCTCGCAGATCTTCTTCGGCCAGGTCATCCGCATCATCGATGGCCCCTTGGCCCAACTGCCCTGCGCCAGCCGCACCGCCTATCGCCGCTGCGACGACTGCCAGGACGAGAAGACGTGCGAAATTCGCAAGGTATTGCTGCAGGTTAGGGATTCCACCGCGCGCATCCTGGACAATACCAGCATGTCCGACGTGATGACCGGCCGCGCCGCCGAGCTTGTGGAGGGTGCCGGCATATGATTACCTTAACTCTACGATTAAACTAGATTTAGTGTGAAATGAACCGGAAGCAGGCCTTTCGAGAGCAGGCCGATTCGGCCTGGCGCGCCCGGTGAGCGACATCGCCGCGCCGACCCTGCCGACGCGACATGCGCCGTTCGCGTGGAGACGCCCCAGCGTGCTGCCGGGCTTCGGCATCACCTTCGGCTATACCCTCGTCTATCTCGGCCTGATCGTGCTGTTGCCTCTGGCTGCGCTGCTGTTCAGGCCGACCGAGCTCGGCCTCGAAGGGTTCATCAAGACCGTCACGGCGCCGCGGGTGGTCGCCTCGCTGAAGCTCTCCTTCGGCGCCTCGGCGATCGCGGCGCTGATCAACGGCGTGTTCGGCCTGATCGTCGCCTGGGTGCTCTGCCGCTACACCTTCCCGCTGAAGCGCGTGGTCGATGCCCTGGTCGACCTGCCCTTCGCTCTGCCGACGGCGGTCGCCGGCATCGCATTGACCGCGCTCTATGCGCCCAACGGCTGGGTCGGCAAGCTGCTGATGCCGCTCGGCCTCAAAGTGGCGTTCACCCCGCTCGGCATCGTCATCGCCTTGACCTTCATCGGCCTGCCTTTCGTCGTGCGCACGGTGCAGCCGGTGCTGCTCGATCTCGACAAGGAGGTCGAGGAAGCCGCGGCCAGCCTGGGCGCCTCGCGCTGGCAGAATTTCCGCCTGGTGATCTTCCCCTCGATCTTCCCGGCTCTGCTGACCGGCTTCGCTTTGGCCTTCGCCCGCGCGGTCGGCGAATACGGCTCGGTGATCTTCATCGCCGGCAACATGCCGATGAAATCGGAGATCGCGCCGCTGCTCATCGTCACCAAGCTCGAGCAGTTCGACTATGCGGGCGCCGCCGCGATCGCGGTCGTGATGCTCGCCGCCGCTTTCGTCATGCTGCTGATCATCAACGTGCTGCAGCGCTGGGCGCGCCGGCATGAGGATCGCAGCCAATGAACGCCGACGTGGCCTTCACGCCGAAGATCGCGCCCGCGCCGGTATCCGCCGTGCCGCCGCGCCCGGTGCAGCCCGCGACCACGGAATCGCCGGTCGCGCGCGTCATCCTGATCGGCATCGCGCTGGTCTTCATGGCGCTGATGCTGCTTCTCCCCTTGGTCTCGGTCTTTACCGAGGCGCTGAGCGACGGCATCGGCCATTACCTCTCGGCGATCGCCGATCCCGATGCGCTCTCGGCGATCCGCCTCACGCTGCTGGTCGCCGCGATCGCCGTCCCGCTCAACCTCGTCTTCGGCCTTTGCGCCGCCTGGGCGATCGCCAAGTTCGAGTTCCGCGGCAAGAGCGTGCTGATCACGCTGATCGACCTGCCCTTCTCGGTCTCGCCGGTGATCTCGGGCCTGATCTACGTGCTGCTCTACGGCGCCCATGGCTGGTTCGGGCCGTTCCTCGCGGCGCATCACATCAAGATCATCTTCACCGTCGCCGGCCTGGTCCTGGCGACGATCTTCGTCACCTTCCCCTTCATCGCCCGCGAATTGATCCCGCTGATGCAGGAGCAGGGCACCGAAGAGGAGGAAGCCGCGGTCTCGCTCGGCGCCGGCGGGTTGCAGACCTTCTTCCGCGTGACCTTGCCCAACGTCACCTGGGGCCTGCTCTACGGCGTGCTGCTCTGCAATGCGCGCGCGATGGGCGAGTTCGGCGCGGTCTCGGTGGTGTCCGGCCATATCCGCGGCGTCACCAACACCATGCCGCTGCATGTCGAGATCCTCTACAACGAATACGACTTCGTCGGCGCTTTCGCCGTGGCGTCGCTGCTGGCGCTGCTCGCCCTCGTCACCCTCACCGGAAAGAGCCTGCTGGAATGGCGCCTGGGGCGCCGTCTCTCCGGCGGCCGTCACTAGGAGACGCCTCATGAGCCTCCAGGCCATCGGCATCACCAAGATCTTCAACCAGTTCACCGCCCTCCAGGATGTCAGCCTCACCGTCGAGAAGGGCGAGTTCATGGCTCTGCTCGGCCCCTCGGGCTCGGGCAAGACCACCTTGCTGCGCATCATGGCCGGTCTCGAGACCCAGGATAGCGGCGAGATCCGCTTCAACCAGGAGGACGTGACCGGCCGCTCGCTGCGCGACCGCAAGGTCGGCTTCGTGTTCCAGCATTACGCGCTGTTCCGCCACATGACCGTCGCCGAGAACGTCGCCTTCGGATTGAAGGTGCGGCCGAAGGAGACCAAGCCGTCGCCGCCGGAGATCGCGCGCCGCGTCGATGAGCTGCTGCATCTGGTGCAGCTCGAGCATCTCGGCTCCCGCTTCCCCAGCCAGCTCTCCGGCGGCCAGCGCCAGCGCGTAGCCCTCGCGCGGGCGCTCGCGATCGAGCCTTCGGTGCTGCTGCTCGACGAGCCCTTCGGCGCGCTCGACGCCAAGGTGCGCAAGGAATTGCGCCGCTGGCTCCGCCGCCTGCATGACGAGATGCAGCTCACCTCGATCTTCGTCACCCATGACCAGGAGGAAGCGCTCGAGCTTGCCGATCGCGTCGCGGTGATGAGCGCCGGCAAGATCGAGCAGGTCGGCACGCCGGACGACGTCTATCACCGGCCGGAGACCGCTTTCGTCTATGAGTTCATGGGCAATGTGAATCGCTTCGACTGCCGCATCCAGGACGGCCAGGCCAGGATCGGCCCGCTGGTCGTCGCAGCACCCGATTTCTCGACGGCGCGCGATCTGCCGGGCCTGGCCTATGTCCGCCCGCACGACATCACCTTGCGCGCGCCCGACGAGCCGGGCCTGCCCGCCGTGATCCGCCACGTCTTCACCGCCGGCCCCGGCATCCGGGTCGAGCTGCAGCGCCGCGACACCAAGACCCAGATCGAAGCCGACCTGCCGCACGATGCCAGCCGCCAATTGCTGCTGACGCCCGGCACGGAAGTGTCGCTGACCTTCTCCGGCGCACGGGTCTTCGCGGCGGGTTGAGCGGCAACGACCGCTGCACCCCGCGCGCGGCGCACACCCCCATCCCAACTTCCGCAGCCCTGCCGCGCCGAAAAGCGCCTACACTTACCCCTCTCGTCGTATCAACTTCAGCCGGCGCTGGGCCGAACCGCCCAGGGCCATGAACGTGTTTGTAAACCCGCATGAATTTGTTCGGCTTTTTCGAAAACCTGCTGCAGCCCACCGCGCTCTCGCCGGAGGCGACGCCGCCGGCGCGACTCGGCGCCTTCTATTGGCACTACGCGCGCCAGGCCAAGGGCCTGGTCCTCGCCCTGTTCGTCATCGGCTTCACCGTCGCGGCGGTCGATGCGACCATCCCGGCCTTCATCGGCCGCGTCATCAACCTGCTCTCGAACACCACGCCCTCGGTCCTCTTCGCCGAGCACTGGCATCAGCTCCTGTTCATGGCGGCGATGCTGCTGGTCATCCGCCCCGCGGTCGTGTTCCTGCAGAACCTCATCACCAACCAGGCGATCGCGCCGGGCATGACCAACGTGATCCGCTGGCAGAGCCACTGGCATGTGGTGCGCCAGAGCTGGACCTTCTTCCAGAACGACTTCGCCGGGCGCATCGCCAACCGCGTGATGCAGACCGGCCCGTCTTTGCGGGAGAGCGTGGTCCAGGCGACCAACGCGGTCTGGTACATCTTCGTCTATGGCGGCAGCGCGATCGTGCTGACCGCGTCCAACGACGCCAGGCTCTGCATCCCGATGCTGGCCTGGTTCCTCGCCTATGCCGCGTTGCTGCGGTTCTTCGTGCCGCGGCTCAGGGAGCGCTCGCGGGCGATGTCGGAAGTGCGCTCGGCGCTCACCGGCCGCATCGTCGACAGCTACACCAACATCCTCACGGTCAAGCTGTTCGCGCGCCCCAAGGACGAGGACGATTTCGTGCAGGAGGCGGTGGACGACCATACCCGGACCTTCCACGACCAGCAGCGCTACATCACCGTCTTCACGCTCTGCCTCGTCACCCTGAACGCCGCCATGGTGGTCTCGACCGGCGCCATCGCGGTCTGGCTCTGGACCCGCGGCAGCATCAATGTCGGCGCCGTCGCCATGGCCCTGCCGCTGACCTGGCAGATCGCCAATATCGCCGGCTGGGTGGCGCAGAACGTGACCGCGATCTTCGAGAATGTCGGCGTGGTGCAGGACGGCATGAAGTCGATCGCCGTGCCGCGGCAGATGACCGACCGTCCCGATGCCGGCACACTGGCCGTGCGCCAGGGCGAGGTGCGCTTCGAGCATGTGCGCTTCGGTTACGGTACCAAGCGCGGCCTGTTGAAGGGCATCGACCTCATCATCCGCCCGGGCGAGCGCGTCGGCCTGGTCGGCCCGTCCGGCGCCGGCAAGTCAACCCTGGTCAACCTGTTGCTGCGCTTCTACGACATCGAGGAAGGCCGCATCATGGTGGACGGCCAGGACATCGCCGCGGTCACCCAGGAGAGCCTGCGCTCGAAGATCGCCGTCGTCACCCAGGACACCTCGCTGCTGCACCGCTCGATCCTCGAGAACGTCAAATACGGCCGGCCCTCGGCGACCGACGAGGAGGTGCGCCAGGCGGCGATCAGCGCCCATGCGCTCGACTTCATCGAGAAGCTGGAGGACTGGCAGGGCCGCCGGGGCTTCGAGGCCCATGTCGGCGAACGCGGCGTCAAGCTCTCCGGCGGCCAGCGCCAGCGCATCGCCATCGCCCGCGTGATCCTGAAGAACGCGCCGATCCTGGTGCTGGACGAGGCGACCTCGGCGCTCGATTCCGAGGTCGAGGCGGCGATCCAGGAACAGCTCGAAGGCCTGATGCAGGGCCGGACCGTGATCGCGATCGCCCATCGCCTCTCGACCATCGCGCGGATGGATCGCCTGGTCGTGCTGGACCAGGGCCGCATCGTCGAGGCCGGCACGCATACCGAGCTGCTGGCCAGGAACGGCGCGTATGCGCGCCTGTGGAAGCGCCAGTCCGGCGGCTTCATCGAGGACGGCATCGGCCATGGCGGCATCGCCCGCGAGGCCGTGCCCGACGCGGTGAACGCGGCGGAGTAGTTCTCACCCCGCCGCATCCCGCATCTGCCGGATGCGCCGCAGCACATCCGCATGCGCATAGGGCTTGGGGAGCGGCCCCTCCTCGCAGAGATCGCCGGCCTTCTCCGCCGCCGCCTCGGCGCCGGAGGTCAGGATCACGCCGATCGCAGGATCGCGCGCCCGCAGCAGCCGGGCGAGCGCGAAGCCGTTCATCTCCGGCAGGTCGACCTCGGCGAAGACGACATGGACGGGCCGCCCGGAATCCAGGACCGCGAGCACCTCGGGCGCCGCGCGCGCCTCGATGACCGTGTAGCCGCAGTCGCGCAGATAGTCCGCGACCGCCAGCCGGACGAGCACGTCGGGCTCGACCACCATGACCGTGGTCCTGGGCTCTTCGCTTCTATGGGGGGATGGCTCGGCCATCGCGCGACCTCTTGCAGCCACCGCTCCGATTTTCGGAGTCCGCACGACCAACACAAATCCCTGCGGAAAGTGCCATGACTTTCACGCCGCGAGGCTGGAAAAGCGGCCGGGACGGCGGCGGGTCGCAAATCGTGCCCGGCCGGCCCCGCCGGTCAATTTTCGGAGCAACCTCCGTCGCTTGCCGCCGTTCTCTGAAGCTGAGGCCGAGGGGAGAAAAAGATGCGACCCGCCCTGCGCTTGATAGTCGGTGACGATTCTGTCGCCGAGGCTGCGTGCGAACGGTCGTTGGCGGGTGTCGGGGCATTGGCAAAGCTGTCCAACACGATCCTGGTCGTGGAAGGCGATGTGCTGGTGCGGCTGGCGACCGCCGCCCATCTGCGCGATGCCGGCTACCGCGTCGTCGAGGCGATCACCGCCGAGGAGGCGCGCGCCGCGATCGAGACCGGCGAGCCGGTGGCCCTGGTCTTTTCCGACATCAACCTGCCCGGCAAGTGGCAGGGCACCGACCTAGCCGGCTGGGTCCATGCCGCGTTCCCCGCGGTGAAGGTGATCCTGACCTCCAGCGCGTTCCACACCCTGGCCGGCCTGCGCGGCTGCGACCATTTCGTGCCCAAGCCCTATCTCCCCGAGGAGATCGCCGCCCTCGTCCGCAAGCTGGGCGGAGGCTGAGGCCCAGCGCGGCGCGCGATCCAGCGCCGCGCGCACCGCTACGCCAAAGCCGGCGACAATTCGCGATCCGCCGCCGCGATCTCCTCCGCCGCCTTGGCGCAGGACGGGCGGTTCAGCATCCGCGCATACCACGCCGCCAGCGCCGGGTATGCCGCGAGCCCCACGCCCTTGAGGCGCTGACTCCAGAGCACCGTCATGAACATCCCGATATCCGCCGCGGAGAGCGCATCGCCGCAGAACCAGTCTCGATCCTGCAGCCGCGCCTCGAGCACGGCGCATTGCCGCGCCAGCTCCGCCTCCGCTTCCCGTCCGGCCGCCGCGCGCCGCGCCTGCGCCTCCCCATCCTCCAGCGGCGGCTCGGTGCGATAGAGCAGGTTGCGCACCGGCGCGAACAGGATCTCGTCGGCCTCGAGCTCGATCAGCCGGCAGCGCGCCCGTGCCCGCGCCGCGCGCGGATAGAGCGGCGGCGCGGGATAGGCATCCTCCAGATATTCGAAGATCACCGTGGAATCGAAGAGTGTCAGGTCGCCCTCGACCAGCACCGGCACCTGGCGCTTGGGATTGCTGCGCGCGACCACCGGATGCTTGGGCTGATAGCCCGCGGCCTGGGTGAACGGCACCAGCACCCGCTCATAGCCGAGCCCCTTCTCCCGCAAGGCGATCTCCACCTTGCGCGAGAACAGGCTCAGCGGTCCGACATAGAGAATGCGTTCCGGCATCGGTATCGCCTCCTGCTTGCGACGACCGCAGGTTACCGCGGCGCTCTGTCACGGATTGTCAGGAGCCGGCTGGAACCCGCGCTGCGGTCACGGTTTCCCCTTTGATGGGCCGTCAGCATCGGCCGCAGAGAGGGAGCAGGACATGCCCAAGAGCACCCCACGCCAGCGCAAGTCGATCGGCCGCGTGATGCATGAATACGAGCATGGCGAGCTGAAGCGCGGCCGCCGCGGCAAGGGCGGCAAGGTCAAGAACCGCCGCCAGGCGATCGCCATCGCGCTCAACGAGGCCGGCGCCTCGAAATACAACAGCGCGCGCCGGAACACGCGGAACCTCCGCCGCACCGAGCACAAGGAAGCGCGCGGCCGCACCGCCCAGCAGGAGCGCGAGGGCAAGTCGCATGTCGGCGCGACCGGCCGCCGCGAGAGCAGCCGCGCGATGGGCGGCACCAACGAGCGCCGGCTGACCAAGCGCGGCCGCAAATCCGCCGCCGGCCGCACCCGCCACGCGGCCCATGGCGCGACCAAGAAAGCGCTCTACCGCCGCGCCCAGCGCGCCGGCATCGAGGGCCGCTCGAAGATGACCAAGCAACAGCTTGCCAACGCATTGCACGCTTAGGCGCGCGGGCTCTGCCGTCGGAGCGAAGCCGGCCGGCGTCGCGGCTGCAATCAACCCCACCATACCGCCCCATCTTGGGGCGGGGCGGTGACAGCGGGATCTGCTCGCCAGCAACCTTCACGCACGTGACGTGCGTTGACCTGTTCGCACCATGTGGCCGTCACCGCCCCAAGATGGGGCGGTATGGCGGGGTTGATGCGTGACGGTTGCTAAACCCATCGAACACATCGCTCGCGCAAAAACGCCCCGAGGGCATGCCCTTGCGCGGCGCGGTCCCGCCCGAACCGTTTCGGCCTTTTTCGGGCGGGGGTTGCGGATTTTTTCGTCAAGCCGGATGGACCCGACTCGGGCGGCTGTGATTCCCTCGAAGGAATTCAGTCGTCAAGAGAGACGCCCATGGCCCGTCCCAAGCGCAATCTGGCCTTGCTCGACCTGCCGGAGCGGGCCGAGACTCCCGCCCCGCTCCCGGCCGCCTTGCCGGCAACGGTCGAGGACTTGGCCGGTTTCGAGCTGATGTCGCAGTGCGACCGCTGCGGCCGTCTGCACCGTGTCTATCCCAGCGGCCAGGACCTGCATGCGCGGATGCGCCTGGTCGACCTGATCGGCACTTTGCTGTGCCGCGCCCGCCACGGCGCCCGCCTCTGCGGCGGCCGCCCGCGCCGCCTGATCCTGTCCCACGAGGGCCGCGCGATCGAAGGCAGCTACCACCACCTCTCCCCGCAATGGACCCTCGACGCCAGCGGCGAATGGGTGGAGGAAGACTCCGCCTTCTGGGAAGAATCCGACTTCGCCAGATGAGCGGCCGCTAGATCGGCCGGTGCAGAACCAGACTATGCGTCGAAGTCACCGCCCCAAGATGGGGCGGTAAGGTGGGGTTGACTGCAGCCGCGATGCCCACCGGACATCGCGCTGACAGCAGAGCCCGCGCGTGAAACCACCAGACCGCCGCAACCGTCCCCATACGGTGCAGCGCGCCAAAGCACTGCGTCGAAGGATAACCGATGCCGAAGTGAAACTTTGGCTCCGACTGAACAACCGCCAGCTCGGCGGCCACAAGTTTCGCAAACAGGTGCCGATCGCACCTTATATCGTCGACTTCGCCTGTCTCGAATTGAAGCTGATCGTCGAGGCAGATGGCGGCCAGCACGACGAGAACCGGGCGAAAGACGAGAAACGCACGGCCTACCTCGAAGGACGCGGCTACCGCGTGCTCAGATTCGGGAACACCGACGTGCTGCGCAACATCGACGGCGTGGTGGAAGTCATCGCAAGAACGATCGGCATGGAAATCGACTGACGGTTTCGCACCGCCGTCGCGCCTCTCGCCTCACCACCCGTCACGCATCAACCCCACCTTACCGCCCCGTCTTGGGGCGGTGACCCCAGCAGGGTGCGCGTCGTGAAGATCCAGCGCCCTACCCCCGCGCCTGGCGCAGGAATGCATCCACCTCGGCCTTCAGATGCGCGCCGCCCTTGGCCAGCCTTTCCGCCGCCTGCAGCACCTGGGCCGAGGCCTCGCCGGTCTGTCGCGCCGCCGTCGAGACGCCGGCCACGTTGCTGGAAACCTCGGTCGTGCCCTGCGCCGCCTGCTGGACGTTGCGCGATATCTCCTGGGTCGCCGCGCCCTGCTGGTCGACCGCGGCGGCGATCGCGGTCGAGATCTCGTCCACCCGGGCGATCGTGCGGGCGATGCCCTCGATCGCCTGGGCCGAGCCGTCGGTCGCCTCCTGCATCGCGCGGATCTGCGCGGAGATCTCCTCGGTCGCCTTGCCGGTCTGGTTCGCCAGCGCCTTCACCTCCGAGGCGACGACGGCGAAGCCCTTGCCGGCCTCCCCGGCGCGCGCCGCCTCGATCGTGGCGTTGAGCGCCAGCAGGTTGGTCTGCGCCGCGATGTCGCTGATCAGCTTCACCACGTTGCCGATCCGCTCCGCCGCCTCGGCCAGGTGGTTCACCTTCGCGGTCGCGGCGTTCGCCTCCTGGACCGCGCTGGCGACGATGCGGTTCGATTCCGCGACCTGGCCGCCGATCTCGGCGATCGAGGCCGAGAGCTCCTCGGTCGAGGCCGCCACGGTCTGCACGTTCTCGGTGGTCTGACCGGCCGCCGAAGCGACGGCGGCGGACTGGCGCGAGGTCTCCTCGGCGGTCGCCGACATCGATTGCGCGGTCTGCTGCAGCAGCTCGACCGAGGCGGTGACGCCGCCGACGATCTCGCCGATGGCGCGGTCGAAGGCGCCGACCGCCGCTTCCGTCTTGCGCGCCGCCGCGTCGCGCTGGGTCCGCTCGGCGGCCTGCTCGGCCTCGAGCTTGCTTTTGGCGAGCGCGTTCTCCTTGAAGATGCGGACCGCCTCGATCATGGCGCCGATCTCGTCGCGACGCCCGGAAGCCGGCAGCTCTGCGGTATAGTCGTCGGCGGCGAGCCGCGACACGGTCTCGCTCAGCTTCACCACCGGGGTCACCACCCGGCGCCCGAAGAACGCGACCATCACCGCGATCGCGCCGACCGCCGCCAGGATCGCCATGCCGGAGGCGATGAGCTGCATCCATTCCGCGTTGTCCTGTGCGGCCGCGACCTCGCGCTTGGCGCGGGCGTTCATCGCGGTCTGGAACTGCGCGATCGGCTCCACGATCCGCGCCTTGTCGGCGTCGTACTGGTCGCCGAACATCAGCTTGCGCGCGGCGTCGAGATCGCCGGCGGCGACTGCCTTCATCGCCGCATCCTCGGTCTTGATCAGCGCGTCGGAATTGTTCTTCGCTTCCTCGATCAAATCGAGCTCGCTCTGCGGCGCGCCGAGCGCCCGCAGGCGCGCCACCACGCGGTCGCGGGTCTTGGTCTCGTTCACCTCTTTCCAATAGGCGTCGTAATGGCGCTTGTCGCCGAACACGGCGTAGCGCCGCGCCTCGTTGGTGAGGAAGTCCGAAGCCGCGGCGAGGTCGAGGCCGAGCTGCTTGAACTCGGCCTGCCGCGCGGTCGCCAGCCGCTCCGCGGCGATCTCGCGCTGCGCCAGCCATTGGCAGGAGATGGTGATCAGCGCCAGGACCGCCATGGCGCCGTAGATGAATTTGCTCACTGTCGAAATACGCAAGATCGACCCCCGCATCCCTTATATCGATCTGCGATATTTCGCGGATGCAGATTAAGGGCCGGTTAAATCCAGCCTCGGTCTCGCGCCGCGCCGCCCCCGAATATTCCCATGCTCAGTCGGGACGCGCTTTTGATATAGCAACCGCCCTCGCCTTGCCGCTGAGTATCCTGATCCTCACCCGTCACGCTCGACCGCCGATCCCACACATCGTTCCCCACCCCTGCCACGCATCCGCGCGCTCACCCTCTGCGTCGCCGCCGGCGTAATCCCTGCGCCCGCCGCGCGAGATTGCGTCCGCGGTTGTTGATACGTTCTTGTCACCGCATCCGGATCGGACAGACTCGTTGACAGATCGTCGCACTCTCGGCGATACTCACCGCCATGCGCGATCAGCGGACCATTTCGGTTATGTGGCAAAAGCGACCCTCCCCCGGGGCCGTGGAGCTTTGCCTGCGCTGATCATGCGCGCATAGCCAGACCAGGACCCCGCCGGATCGAGCGGGGTTTTTTGTTGCCCCGCCGCTCCGGCCCAACGAGGAGGAGCGGCAGATGAGCATCGAGAGCATCACCCCCCACGGCCCGAATACGGACCGCCGCGAGGTCGCCCCCACCGTCCGCTCGGAGGTGCGCGGCGTCTGGCTGCCGCTCGTCACGCCCATGAAGGACGGCGCGCTCGACGAGGTCTCGCTCAAGCGCCTGTTGCGCCATCTCGCCGCGCGGCCGGTCGACGGCCTGGTGGTCGCGGCGACCACCGGCGAGGGCCCGCTGCTCGACGCGCTCGAGATGGAGCGCCTGGCCAAGGTCGCCGCCGACGAGCTGGGCGACCTGATCCCGATCTATCTCGGCCTTTCCGGCAGCGATACCGCGCGGATGGAGCAGATGCTGCATCGCATCGGCCATTGGCCGGTCGCCGGCTATCTCATCTCCTGTCCCTCCTATGTGCGGCCGTCGCAGGAGGGTCTCTATCGGCATTTCGCGCGGCTCGCCGAGGCGAGCGAGCGTCCGATGCTGGTCTACAACATCCCCTATCGCACCGGCGTCAACATGGCGAACGACACGCTGCTGCGCCTCGCCGAGCTGCCGACCGTCATCGGGGTCAAGGATTGCTGCACCGATCCGGCGCAGAGCCTCGAGCTGATCCGAAGGCGGCCGCCGGGTTTCGCGGTGATGACCGGCGAGGACGCGCAGTTCCATGTGGCGCTCGCCCAGGGTGCCGATGGCGGCATCGTCTGCTCGGCGCATGTCGAGACCGAGCGCTTCGCGGCGGTCTACGCCGCGCATCGCGACGACGGCGACATCCGCGGCGCCTTGAAGATCTGGCACGATCTCGCCGATCTCACGCGCCTCCTGTTCGCCGAGCCGAGTCCCGCGCCGGTCAAGTACTGGCTCTATCGCCAGGGCCTGATCGACAGCCCGGAGGTGCGCCTGCCGCTGACCGCGGTCACCCCGGCTTTGGCCGAGCGGATCGACCGCGCGATGGCCCATTGGAACGGCGAGGGCCGTGCGGCATGATGCTCGGCTGAAGGGATCAGCAGGAGTGCCCGCATGCTCTCGATCCAACCCGTGACGCCCGAGCTCGGCGCCGAAATCACCGGCGTCGATCTGAAGAACGTCGGCAGCGAGGATCTCGCCGCGATCGAGCGCGCCTTCGCCGAGCGCTCGGTGCTGTTCTTCCGCGACCAGTCGCTCTCGCTCGACGAGTTGCTGAACGTGACGCGCCGCTTCGGGCCGGTGCTGCGTGTGCCTTACGTTCAAGGGATCGCCAGCCATCCCGACGTCATCGCGGTCCTCAAAGAGGCGGACGAGAAGCGCATCTCGACCTTCGGCGGCACGTGGCATACCGACTTCTCCTTCCTGGCCGAGCCGCCCGCCCGCACGCTGCTCTATTCCGTCGAGCTGCCGCCGGTCGGCGGCGACACGATCTGGGCCAGCCAATACCTCGCCTATGAGGCGCTCTCGGACGGCATGAAGGCTTTGCTCGATCCCTTGAAGGCGATCCATACCGGCTGGCCGCACGGGACGATGGGGCCGAACCCCGACGTGCCGGTCTCGCGCTCGATCAAGATGGTGCGCAACGATCCCACCGCCGACCGCGAGGTGGCGCATCCCGTCGTGCGCGTCCATCCCGTCACCGGCCGCAAGGCTTTGTTCGTCAACCCGGTCTACACCCAGCGTTTCGAGAACATGACGGCCGCGGAATCCAAACCCATCCTGGATTTCCTGCACCAGCACAACGTCCGCTCCGAGTTCTGCTGCCGTCTCCGGTGGCGGCCCTGCACCCTGGCGATGTGGGACAACCGCTGCCTGATGCATCTCGCCGTCAACGATTACGACGGCCATCGCCGCCTGCTCTACCGCACCACCGTCGCCGGCGAAGTGCCGTCAGGTATCGTGCGCCGCGCCGCGTGAACCATAGCGTGATACACGGCGTTACACTTCTCCCTCTCCGGAACGTCACGGCCGGCCGCTAGACTCGGCTCCTCGATTCAACCCAGGGGGAGTTCCCGAGATGACGACGATTTCGCTGCGCAAGGCCGCGCTGGTCTCCGTCTTCGGCATGGCCGCGACCTTCGCCGCCGGCTATGCGATCGCTGCACAGCCGCATATGCAGAACGCCTTGCGCGCGCTGAACCGCGCCAGCACCGAGCTCAACGCCGCGATCCCCGACAAGGCCGGCCACCGCGTGAAGGCGATCAACCTGGTCAACGACGCGATCGCCGAGACCCAGGCCGGCATCGCCGCCGGCATGTAGCTTCGCCCTCCATTGAAACATATGTCATTGCCGGGCTTGACCCGGCAATCTTGCGCCCATTGGAACGAGATGCCCGGATCAAGCCCGGGCATGACGATTTGGTTTGGGATCCGTGCTAGTTGAGCAACCCCAGATCGGCGGGCTCCATGCCCAGCCGGTCGGCCAGCTTGAAGGCCATGGCCCGGGCGTACATCGGCAAGGGATGCCGCCCGGCATTGGCGAGCGTGCACATCCGCTCCACCGCGGCGCGGTGGCTGCCTTCCTCGATCAGCCGCTCCACGTGATCGGCCTGCTCGGGCGTGAGATTGGGCTGCACCTGCGCCAGCAGGTTCATCAGCACGCTCTGCATCTCATCGACATCCGTCATGCCAAGCCCCCGCTCCTGCATGTCAGCATGACCCGGATTTAACACCCCGCGACCGGGCGTCCACAAGGGGAGTCAGG
>DASZYM010000289.1:0-10617 GCA_035545355.1 Dongiaceae bacterium | reverse complement strand
GCAGGCCGGTCGATGCGGAAGCCGGCGGCATCGCCGCGGATTCGCTGGCGCCCAAGCAGATCGGCGCGATGGTCTTTCCGATCGCGCACGATCATGTGGCCGAGGTCGTGCTGGTCGAGGACGATGCGATCCGCGCCGCGCAGCGGGCGCTCTGGGACGTGATCCGCGTCGTCGGCGAGCCGGGCGGCAGTGCTGCAACCGCCGCACTGCTCTCCGGACGATACAGACCGAAAGTCGGAGAGAGAGTCGGGATCGTGGTCAGCGGCGGAAACACCGTCGCGGTGGATTTCGACCGGTAAGCGGATGAAACATACGACCGCCCCACCGGCAATCCGGGGCGCGTCGGCGTTCTCCTGAATTAATGATGATTTTTATGCATCCGACCGTCCGGATGCTTGCGGCCGTCAGCAACCCTCGGTAGACGTTGGGCGGGATTGATTGCGCGTTGGGGGCACTTCATGAAGTTCGGGTTGCATGTCACGGCGGCTTGCGGGCTGGCCGGTCTTATTGCGCTGTCTGCTCCGGCGACCGCGGCGACGTTCGACTATGACTTGGTCGGCGATGGTGCAGCGGCTTACACGCTGCCGGGCGTTCCGCCGGCGTGGACCTTCGTCGATCTGACCGACACCACGACCGGGGTGAGCGATCTTCCCGGCTATCGCCTGACCACGGGCGACAAGATCCACCTGACCGTCACGCTTGCGCATCCCATCACCTTCACCGGCTTTCAGCTCTGGCTGCAGAATACCTCGAGTGCGAATTCCTCGGTCTATGTCGATCCGACGTCCCAGTACTTCCTGAACGGCGCCGCCGAGCCGGAGCCGAGCAGCAATTGGGGGTATACCAGCGGTACCAGCGGCAGCCTCGGTTTTGGGGCGACCTACGTCCTTTGGGGATCGGATACTTTCAGCTTCGACAAGCTGATCCTCGATGCCACGATCACCGACCTCACGGACGATTCCAACCAGAGCGTGCCGTATCTCGATCTGCAGGATGGCTGGGCGAGCATCACCGTCTTCGACGCCAATAAGCTCGGCGTCGCCACGACGCCCGTGCCCGGCAGCCTGATCCTGGGGCTGACTTCGATCGGCGGCCTGGCCTTTGCAGCGCGCCGCAAGCGCAAGCTTGCGCGCGAGGACGCCGCCTAAGCGAGCCGTCGTGCTGCGACGAGGCTGAGGTTCAGATCGAGACGAACTGGCCGGTGGCGAACTGGCGGTCGATGGTTTCGACCAGGCCGGCGCCGGGGAAGGGCTTGTCGATCACGGCGTCGGCGCCCAGATGCAATGCCGCCTTCAAGGTGTCGTAGCCCAGGCGGCCGGCGGACATCGCCACGACCGGGACACGCCGCGAGCGCTGCCGCAAGGCCGCGATGAGCTCGTAGCCGTCGCCGCTTTCCATATAGATGTCGGTCAGGACCAGATCCGGCTGCTCGCGATCGACCGCGCGCATCGCCGCGGCCGCATCCTCGGCCGCGACCACGCGGTAGCCGACGCCGCTCAAGAGCTCGCTGAGCGAGTCCCGGACGGCCTCTTCGTCATCGACCACGAGAACGGTGCGGCTGGGCTTGGGCTGTTTCATGCCCGCGACTATGCCACCGGGCCTGATCAGGGTCGTTGATCCGGATCAAATTCCAGGTAGGGAATTATACCGAGAGGCCGCGTGGAATCGGCACGCGCTCGGTCCTCTTGGCGTGGAATCCCGAGGCTCAGCGCAGCAGCGGCGCCCCGAGATAGCAGGAGAATTCGTTCGGGAAATTGACACTGACCCGGGCATGGACCCGGCCCTGGCGGCCGAAATAGCGGCCCTGGTCGGTCGCCGGGAACACCCCGTCATGCCAGACGTTAGGGTGCAGATAGAGGCCCTTCGAACCGTCGAACCAGAAGGCCTTGAAATCGGCGGGCTGCACGTCGTCGCCGGGCAGCGCCAGCGGCACCACGAACGGCGCCTTGTCGAGCGGGAAGAACATCTGCCCGCCATCGGGATGATAATTCGCGCGCCACATCAGCGCGCGCCTCCGCCCGGCGGTCGAGCTCTTCTCCGAAGCCTCGGTCGGCAGGCAGCTCCAGCCCAGGACATAATCGCCGCCGACCGCGTGGTTCTGCGCATAGAGGATGTCGCCGACCCATTGGCAGGCGAAGGTGCCCTCGGTGGTGCCGCCCTCGTCGCCGCTATTGGCATCGACCGGACGCCAGCCCTGCGCCGGCCAGCGCACGATCTCGATCTTCTGCTTCTCCGGATCCGAAACCACCTCGCCATAGCCGGCCAGGCTCTCCGGCGTGCCCACGACCAGCGGCATGTCGCGGATCGGGAAAGCCGGCATGGTGGTCGATTCCGGCTTCAGATTCGGGATTTGGACCGGGGTCGGTGCGTCCATGGGAAGACCTCGTGGATCGGCGGTTGACCAGATTCTATGCCGGTTACTGTGACATTTCCGGGTCCGGCTGAACAGGCAAGGGAAACTATGGCGCCATAGGCTGGACCACTGGATCCAGTCCAAACGCGCTGGATCAAACGGCGGGCAACCGGCATTGTCACCGCATCTGCAGCAACGCGGAGAGGCATCCATGGCCAAGAGCCCGAGCCCGGATAACGAGGACGGACCGGAGCTGTCGATCGATCCCGAGACCGTGTGCTTCCTGATCGTGAAGGCGCGCGAATTCGACATGCAGGTCGATCCGGACGATCCCGACAGCGGGTCGAACCCCTCCGATGACGGCCAGATCGACGTGCTGGAGAGCCGGCGCGACGATCCGACCTATGCCGAATTGAAGGGCACGCTGGATGCGCTGAACGAGGACGAGCTGACCGACCTGGTGGTCCTGACCTGGATCGGCCGGGGCGATTACACCGCGGACGAATGGGACGAGGCCAAGGAAGAGGCGCGGGGCAACGCCGCCAAGACCACGGCCGACTACCTGATCGGGACGCCGCTGCTCGGCGACTACCTGGAGGACGGGTTCAGCGCGCTCGGCTATTCCTGCGACGAGGTCGAAGCCGACCACCTCTAGCGCCTGATCTCCGACCACAGCCGCCGACGCGCCGCCTGCCGCATAGGAATTTTAACGCATAGCTGCGTCAGGCGGGGTGCTGCGGCCGCATGTCGGCCTTGTCGATGCCCGCGACCTTGACCGGCTTCTTCATGGCGTCGCGGCGGAAGGGCTCGCCGAGCTCCTGGTTGATCATCGCCTCGATCAGCGTGGTCTTGCCGTTTTTCATCTGGTCTTCGATCGCCTTGGCCAGCGCCTTGGTGAGCTCGTCCATGGTGAAGGCCTGCACGCCTTGCAGCCCGCAGGCCTTGGCGATGCCGGCATAGGAGACCTCGGTGTCGAGCTCGGTGCCGACGAAATTGTCGTCGTACCAGAGCGTCGAGTTGCGCTTCTCCGCGCCCCATTGGTAGTTGCGGAACACGATCATGGTGACCGCCGGCCATTCCTTGCGCCCGATCGCGGTCAGCTCGGTGACCGCGATGCCGAAGGCGCCGTCGCCGGAGAAGCCCACGACCGGCGTCTGCGGACAGGCGATCTTGGCGCCGACGATCGAAGGCAGGCCATAGCCGCAAGGGCCGAACAAACCGGGCGCCAGGTATTTGCGGCCCTGCTCGAACGAGGGATAGGCGTTGCCGATCGCGCAATTGTTGCCGATATCGGACGAGATGATCGCATCGCGCGGCAGCGCCGCCTGGATCGCGCGCCAGGCCTTGCGCGGGCTCATCCAGTCGGGCTTGGCCTTGCGGGCGCGCGCGTTCCAGGTGGTGCCGGGATCGTCCTGCTCGTGATCCATCGAGGTCAGCTCCTGCGCCCAGGCCGATTTGGTCTGCGCGATCGCGCTCTTGCGCGCGGCGCGGTCCTGGTCCCCGGCCCCGGCGCCGAGCCTGGCATGGATCTCCTTCGCGACCTTGGCGGCGTCGCCGACGATGCCGATCGAGATCGGCTTGGTGAGGCCGATGCGGTTGGGATTGAGGTCGACCTGGATGATCTTCGCCTGCTTGGGCCAATAGTCGATGCCATAGCCCGGCAGGGTCGAGAACGGATTGAGCCGGGTGCCGAGCGCCAGCACGACATCGGCCTTGGCGATGAGCTGCATCGCCGCCTTCGAGCCGTTATAGCCGAGCGGCCCGGCGAAGAGCGGATGCGAGCCCGGGAAGGCGTCGTTGTGCTGGTAGCCGCAGCAGACCGGCGCATCGAGCGCCTCGGCGAGCGCGCGCGAGGCCTCGACGCCGCCGGGCGAGAGCACGGCGCCGGCGCCGTTCAGGATCACCGGGAACTTCGCCTCGGAGAGCAGCTTCGCCGCCTGCACGATCGAGTCCGCGCCGCCGGCGGGACGCTCGAAGGCGAGGATCGGCGGCAGCTCGATGTCGATCACCTGGGTGAAGAGGTCGCGCGGCACGTTGATCTGCGCCGGCGCGGAATGGCGCTTGGCCTGGGCGATGACGCGGGTCAGCACCTCGGCGATGCGGCTGGGATCGCGCACCTCCTCCTGGTAGGCGACCATGTCCTTGAACAGCGCCATCTGCTCGACTTCCTGGAACCCGCCCTGGCCGATGGTCTTGTTCGCGGCCTGCGGCGTCACCAGCAGCAGCGGCGAGTGATTCCAGTAGGCGGTCTTGACCGCGGTCACG
This sequence comes from Dongiaceae bacterium, assembly GCA_035545355.1. Lineage (GTDB taxonomy): Bacteria > Pseudomonadota > Alphaproteobacteria > Dongiales > Dongiaceae > Dongia. The sequence goes on along the minus strand of DASZYM010000289.1, from coordinate 5,999 downwards.
AAATTGGTGATGCCCGGGCCGTTCTGGGCGATCATCATCGACATCTTGCCCGAGGCGCGGGTGAAGCCGTCGGCCATCATGCCGCCCGAGCCCTCATGCGCGCAGTCCCAGAAGGTGATGCCGGCGACCGGGAACAGATCGGAGATCGGCATGAAGGCCGAGCCGATGATGCCGAAGACATGCTCGATGCCATGGCGCTGCAACACCTTCACGAAGGCTTCTTCGGTGGTCATTTTCATGATCGGTCTTCCTCTTTGTCCGCCGGCGTCATTCTGCCCCGGCGGCGAGACCATGATGCCGATAATGCGTCCATGCTAAAGGATCGGCCCCGCCGGCTTCAATCGAGCGCCCCCCTGGCCCGCTCGATTGGAGCGGGGTGGGTCCATGATGGCGTCAGGCCATGGGATGGCCGCAACGAAGCGGCTATGATGCCGTGGGAAAAGCGGCAATCTCGCAAGACGGCAGGATGCTCGAACCGCGGCTGGTCAATCGGAACGTCAAGCCGGCCGCCGCGGCATCGGATGTGCGGCTGCTGCAGCTCGCCGGACGGGCGGACGAGCTCTTCCAGCTCGGCAGCCCCTATGCTCCGGGCCTCGTCTATGTCGGCGGCATGGCGCGGCTGGACCGGCTGCTGGACGCACCCGGCGCGGCGGTACCGCTCAGCGGCGGCGGCAGCGGGCTCGACCTCGCGGCGGCGCTCGGCGGCTGTCTCGGCGAGATCGTCGAATATGCCTGCCAGTTCCCCGCAGCCGGCGCCGAGTTCCCGGAGGTCGAGCATCGGGCGCTGGCCGCGGCGCTGAGCGCAGGCGGCCACGCCGACGCGCTCGCTTTGTGGCAGGCGCCGGATCCGACGCGCCGTATTCCCGTGATGCCGGCGATCGAGCTTGCGACCGGCGCGACGGCCGCATTGCCGGCCGCCCTCTTCCTGCGTGGATCCGCGGAGGCTCTTCCGGTGACAGCGATGCGGCCGCTGGGCTCGGGTATCGCGGCCGGCCGGACCCGGGCCGAAGCGGAGGAGCATGCCGTGCTCGAACTGATCGAGCGCGACGCGGCCGCGCGCTGGTGGTGCTTCGGCCGGCCGGGCCATGCGCTGTCGGGCGAGCGACTGGGCGAGAGCTATCGCGCAGTCGAACGCGCCCTCGACCGCCCGGCGAAGCTACGCCGGTCGTGGCTGCTGGACATCTCGACGCATGTTCCCGTCGTGGCGGCGCTCTCCTGCGCCGAAGACGGGCATGCGCTGGCGGTCGGGCTGGCCGCACGGCGCAGCCTCGGCGCGGCGGCGGTCGCGGCGTTGCTGGAAATGTGCCAGATGGAGCTCAGCCTGGCGCTCATTCACGGCCGGGTCCGGCATCGCGGCGAGGCCGCGCTCACGGCGTTCGAGCGCCGGCATTTCGAGCGCAGCCGTGATCTTTGCGTGGACGGCCATGAGATCCTGCTTCCGCTCGGTGCGGAGCGGGAAGAATCGCCACGACTGGATACGACGATGATGCCGCTGGCCCTGGTTCTGAAACAGAAGGGCATCGCGATCTACGCGGCGGACCTGACGCATCCGGAACTCGGGATACCGGTGATTGCCGCGCGCAGTCCGCATCTGCTGCCGGTGCCGGTCGATGCCGCATCGAGAGACACTCTCGCCGCCCTGGATCACGCGCCGCGCGGCGAGTTGTTTGAACGGGGATTTATGCTACTTTGACGTTCCAGAATGGCATGTTGAACGTCGTTCCACCGCTCGGGAGCGCGCTCGGCGTGACGGGGACGGAATGACATCGGATGCTGACACGCCGACCGGCCAGGCGGGACCGGTCGAGTCCGGACGGCCCACTGCCGAGATTGCGTTCACGCTTTTCGGCACATTCTCCGTCACCCATGGCGGCGCCGAGATCAAGCTGCGAAACCGGAAGGGCCAGGCGCTGCTGGCCTATCTGCTGCTGAGCCCGACGCACAAGGAGAGCCGCGAGCGGCTGGTCGGGCTGCTCTGGAGCGAATCCGGCGAGGAGCGGGCGCGCGCTTCGCTGCGCCAGACGCTGAAGGAATTGCGCGACACGCTGGCCGCACGCGGCGTCTTCGCGCTCGAGACCGATCGCAGCGACGTGCAGCTCTCGCCGGCCGGCATCGGCTCGGATTTCCAGGACGTGGTCGGCGGGCTCGACCGCGGCAGGATCGATCCCATCCTGCTCGAACGGACCGATGTCGCGAATTCGCTGCTGGCCGGTTTCGACGATATCGACCCGTCGTTCCGCTCCTGGCTGCTGGTGCTGCGGCAGAGCCTGCACGACCGCATGGTGCGCAGCCTGGAGCTGCCGCTCGAGAAGGCGACGGCGGCGCAGCAGCCGAACGGCGGCGCGGCGCAGGCGCTGCTCAACCTCGACGCCAGCCACGAGGTCGCCTGCCGCGCGCTGATGCTGCACGCCGCCGAACAGGGCGATATCGGCCGTGCCCTCAAGCACTACAAGACGCTCTGGGACCTGCTCGACGCCGAATACGATATGGAGCCCTCGGCGGAGACCCAGCAGCTCGCGGTCCGCATCAAGTCCGGCGAGATCGCAATCCGCAAGGCCGAACCGGCTGCGGCGCCGGCCTCCGCCGTTGCCCGCGGTCCCGCGCCGGGCCTGGCCGAAGAGACGGCGGCGATCGGCCCGGCCGCGGCGCGGCGCTATCGGCCGCGGCTGCTGCTCGATCCGTTCACCGCGGCCAATGTCCATCCGGACCGCGCCCATCTGGTCGGCGGCTTCCGCCACGATCTCCTGACCCGCCTCGCCCGGTTCCGCGAATGGTACGTGTTCGACGGCGGACAAGGCGGCCTGTCCGCCTCCAGCATGGCGGCGACGGACAATCTCTATCGCCTGTCGGCGTCGTTCTACGAGAGCAACGACGAGCTCAACCTGATGCTGACGGTGCAGCTCGTCGCCACCGGCGAATACGTCTGGAGCGACCGGCAGGTCGTCGTGCTCGAGCGCTGGCATGCGCTGCAGAGCCGGCTGGTGCGACAGATCGCGATCGCGCTCAACATCCACCTGACGGCGGAGCGGATCGCGCGGCTCTCCAGCCTGCCCGAGGTGCCGGCGCCGCTGTTCGACCGATGGCTCTACGGCCAGCACCTCGGCGGCAAGTGGCAGCCCGACGAGGAGGCGCGCGCCGCCGACATCTTCCGCTCGATCATCGCATCGGATCCTGATTTCGCCCCGGCCTATAGCAGCCTGGTGCAGAGCGAGAACGCCCGGCACCTGATCTATCCCGGGCTGATGCGGGACGCGGAGCGCGCCCGCCAGGCGCTCGACCTCGCCAAGCGCGCGACGCAGCTCGACCCGCTCGACACGAGGGCACAGCTCTGCCTCGCCTGGTCGCACGCGCTCAACGGCAATTTCGAGCTGGCGAGCATCGCCTTCACCGTCGCCTATGAGCTGAACGAAGCCGAGCCCTGGACCCTGGTCTCCTCGGCCCAGGGCCTCGCCTTCTGCGGCCGGCTCGACGAGGCCAAGCGGATCGCCGACATGACCATCGACCTCGGGCTGACGGCCTCGCCGCTGCATTGGGGCTACCAGGTCGGGACCCGCTTCCTGCTGGGCGAATACGAGCTCTGCGTGCGGGCCGCCGACCAGGCGCAGAACTACATCCTGAACCTCGCCGGATGGAAGACCGCGGCGTTGGCTTTGCTAGGCAGGATGGACGAGGCGCGGCACGAAGCCGCGTCCTTCGTCGCCCTGATCCGGTCGAACTGGTTCGGCGCGGCGAACCCGTCGGAGCGGGACATCACCGCGTGGTTCCTGCATTGCTTTCCGATCCGCGACCAGAACGCCCATGGCGCGCTGCAAGCGGGATTGCAGCGCGCCGAGCTCGACGTCGGCTGACCGCGGCCGCGCCGCCTAGTTGCGGCGCCCTATTTGCATTGGGCGATCGTGTAGTCGGCGATCCGGCTGTAGAGGAAGTCGAGGTTGGTGATGTCGGGATCGTCCTCGGCCAGCTTCTCCACGTAGTAGTAGAGCTCCTTGGCGCCGGGATACGGGCCGGTATTGTGGTCCCGCATGTATTTCAGCGATTCACGCACCATGTCGGCGTTCGGCACCCGCACCACGAAGGTCGCGAGGTCCGCCTGGACGTAGGCGACGCCTTTGATCCTGGGCGGGAATGTCGCGATCCCCCTGAGCTGCCGCTTCATCTCGCGGATGTCTTTGGGCCGCGAATCGGGCTTCAGCGACCATTCGCAGATCTTCTTGCCGAGTTTGACATGGTCCAGAATCTTGATTCTCGGGATCGTCCTGTCGGCCATCGGCCTCTCCTTGCTCGGGGAATGCGCGTCTCGCCGGCCGAGCCCCCTCATCACTCCGCCGGCGATGCATTTCGGGCGAAGGGAGCCGGCTAGTCCGCGGCCCTCGGGCCTGGAATCGGCCACGACGGATTGCTGGCTTGGATCGGCATGGTCCCCCCGGGCCGGTGCGTGCAGCCCACCGCTTTCACCATGTCACATGTGATTCCAGCGTGAATCAGCTCCCGGCCGCAGTGAAACTCACGCTGCGATCACGCCCCGGCGACTTAAGTGCGCGGGACATGTCGTGCAGCATATTGATTTGCCGCGGAGCTTTGCCGCCCCGGCCGGGATGCGCCTCCACCTCGGGCCCGTTGTCGAAACCGGACACGGCGCGGGGATGGGGATTTCGACGATGATGATTAGCCGTGAGCAGCTCGCCCAAGTCCTGCCGGGGGCCGATGCGGAACGGTGGCACGGTCCGCTGACCAGCGCCATGGTCTCGGCCGACATCGCCAGCACGCCGCGGATCGCGACCTTTCTTGCGCATATCGCGGTCGAGAGCGCGGAGATGAACCTGCTCTGCGAGCATCCGAGCTATCCGTCGGAGCGGCTGATGGCGATCTGGCCGACCCGCTTCCCGACGCCGGAGATCGCGGAGCCCTATGCGCATAACGCGCGGGCGCTGGCGAACTTCATCTATGCGAACCGGCTCGGCAACGGCAATCCGGACAGCAATGACGGCTATCGCTACCGCCGGCGCGGCCTGCTCCGTGCGATCGGGCGCGACCGCTATGCCGAGGCGAGTGCGGCGATCGGCGTCGATCTCGTCAACCGGCCCGACCTGCTCGAGGATCCGGAGATCGCCTGCGCCGAGGCGAGCTGGTGGTGGGTGAAGCGCGGGCTGAACGCGATCGCCGATAACGGCGACCTCGAACTCTCGACGCGCATCGTCAACGGCGGACTGAGCGGTTTCCCCGACCGCGTGCTCTATTGGTCGCGGGCATTCGACACGCTCGGCCACGATGTCGCCGCCTCGCCGCGGACTCTGCTGATCAAGGACGTGCAGTGCGCGCTGAACAGGCACGGCGCCAACCCGCAGCTCCAGGTCGACGGGATGTGGGGTCCCTTGACGGAAGCGACGGCGCGCCGCTTTCGCGCCAACGCGCGGCTCAGCCCGAACGACGGCATCGATCCCCCGCTCATTCAGGCGCTCGGCCTCAAAGACGAGTCCGCGCCCAAGTAATCGCGATGACGCGCGGCATGAGAACTCACGTTGTCCTCACGGCAGCGGTGGCTCAATCCCGGCATGGGTTTGCAGCCCCGGCAACCGACGCCCCCTGCCGGGAAACGAGTCGGCGCCGCTTGTCTCACCCGAGCAGCGCCGACTCGACCACGCTTGCCACACCGAGACGCAGCAAAGCCAGACTTCCCGGTTGGTTCGGGGTGTTTTGCTTTGTGGGGGTGATCGGCTGCGTGTGTGTGGAGTGTGTGGGAGGCTGGTTGCGGGAGCAGGATTTGAACCTGCGACCTTCAGGTTATGAGCCTGACGAGCTACCGGGCTGCTCCATCCCGCGTGATTGCGAGCCGGTGCATTGCGATCGGATGCGTGTGTTTGATCTGCCTTGAGAAGACCTGGCGGCGACCTACTCTCCCACGTCTTGAGACGGAGTACCATCGGCGCTGAGAGTTTTCACGTCCGAGTTCGGGATGGGATCGGGTGTTGACCTCTCGCCATGACCACCAGGTCATCGCA
>DASZYM010000288.1:0-4987 GCA_035545355.1 Dongiaceae bacterium | reverse complement strand
GAGACCGATATAGGCTTCGATCACCTTAGGGTCGTTCTGGACTTCGGAAGGCGTGCCGGCCGCGATCATCTGGCCCTTATTCAGGACCACCACGCGATCGCAGAGGCGCATGACCAGCTCGATGTGGTGCTCCACCAGGAGCAGGCCGAGCCCGTATTTGTCGCGGATATGGTGCAGCAGGCCCATGAGGGCCTGCGTCTCGGCGGAATTCATCCCGGCGGCGGGTTCGTCGAGCATCAGGTATCGGGGACGCAACGCCAGAGCGCGCGCGATCTCCACCCGCCGCTGCTCGCCATAGGCCAGCGCGCCGGCCCGGCGGTCGGCGAGGTGCTCGACGCTCAGCTCGGCCAGCGCCCCAAGCGCCTCCGCGCGTATATCGGTTCCGGCCTTGGCGTTGGTCGCAACCGCCACCTCGACGTTTTCGAGGACAGTGAGATTCTTGAAGAGACGGATGTTCTGGAAGCTGCGGCCGATCCCGCGCCGCGCGATCTTGTCGGCGGACAGTCCCTGGACCGCCTCGCCGTTGATCCTCACCTCACCGCTGCTGGGCGGCACCGCGCCGGATATGGCGTTCAGCATGGTCGTCTTGCCAGAACCGTTCGGGCCGATCAGACCGACGATCTCGCCCGGCCGCAGCTCGAGGCTGACCCGATCCAGCGCAACCAGGCCGGCAAAGTTCTTGGAAACGCCGATCACTTCGAGGCTGCCGGCGACGGCCTTCACCAGCTCCGAGCGCGCAAAAGACGCCAGGGATTTGCCGCGGCGCACCAGCCAATGATCGACTTCCAGGAAGCCGAGCAGGCCGCCCGGCCGACCGTACATGACGATGAGGATGCCGGCACCCAAAGCGAGCTGTGTCAGTCCGAAGACCTGCGGAAGGCCCAGGCTCGGCAGGAGCGGCCCCTCCTCGATGCGGCGCGCAACCTCCATCACGATGGTCACGACCGCCGTTCCCGCGACCGCGCCGGACACCGATCCGATGCCGCCGATGATCAGCATGGCGATGATGCTGAACGTATCGACGAAGAAGAATTTCTTCGGGCTGAAGGCGCCGAGGAAATGCGCGATCATCGCGCCGGCGACCGCCATCATCATGGCGCTGACCACCCAGGCCGCCAACCGGCGCCGCGGTATGTTGACGCCCATGGCCTGCGCCGCCAGCTCGTCCTCGCGCGCGGCGCGGAGCTCGAGACCGACGGGCAGATCGCGGAACAGGCGCGCGACGAGAATCGCCAGGGCCACCCAGATCGTCAGCGACGGCAGGGTGATCAGCCGTTGCACGCCGAAGAACGTCTGGCTGCCGCGGGTGAAGTCCGTGGCGCCGTTCAAGATGCTGTGGACGATGACCAGGAAGGCAAGGGTCGTGATGGACGCCGCGGATCCGCCGAGCCGGGACAACGGGATGCCGATCACGAAGGCGAAGATCCCGACCGCGATCATGCTGACGATCGCCGCCTCGCTCAGGCCCATATGCGCAGCGGCGAGGAACACCGGCAGGTTCGGCAGCACCGACGCCTTCAACGAGGGCGGCATGGTGAGGATGGCCGAGAGATAGGCGCCGATCCCCATGAAGCCGAGATGCCCGAAGCTGGTGATCCCGGAATTGCCGGAATAGAGCCCGTTCGCGACGACGGCGATCAGGTTGATCAGGAAGATGATGACGATCCGCTGCTCGGCCGGGCCGAGGGCGGTGCCCGCGATCAACGCGATCAGCGCGACCGGAACGATGAGCGCCACCGCCCCGACCAAGGCCGGCCGGGTTCGCGACGGCAATAGGGCTTCCGTGAAACGGTTGATGGAAGCTCTCCCTGTAGGCTTTTCATTGGCCCCGACGATGGCGGCATGGATATAGTAGATGTTTCGATATTGATGTCAATCGTAGTATCTGTAGTATCCGTTACATCGAGGGAGGCGATCACGAAGAACCGGTCTTCACACCCGGCAGCGATCGAGCAACGCATCCGCGCGCTGCTTTCCAGGCTGACGCCGAGCGAGAAGCGCGTGGCGCGGGCGATCCTCGCCGCCTATCCGATCGCAGCACTCGGCACCATCGCCGAGCTTTCCGAGCGCGCCGGCGCCAGCGCGCCGACGATCCTGCGCCTGACGACGAAGCTCGGATTCGACGGCTACTCGCATTTCCAGAAGGTCGTCCAGGAAGAGATCCAGCAGAAGATGCAGTCGCCGCTGTCTCTGCTGGAAAGCGCCCCGCGCGTGCCGCAGGCGCGGCGCGGCTTCCTCGGCAGCTTTCTCGACGACATGGCCGAGGCGCTGCACAAGACCGGCGCCCTGCTGCCGGGAGACGTGCTGGACGAGGCGCTCGACCTGCTCGCCGATCCGTCTCGCAAGATCTATGCGATCGGCGGCCGGAGCAGCCATGTGCTCGCCAAGCACCTGGTGTTCCACCTTCACCAGCTCAGGCCGAACGTCCAGGAGATCGCGAGCGGCTCGGTGCCGGTCTATCACCAGGCGGCGGATATGGGGCGCGGCGCCGTGGTGTTCGCCTTCGATTTCCGGCGCTACGAGCGCCAGAGCATCGAGTTCTGCCGGCACGCCGCCAAGCGGGGGACCAAGCTGATCCTGATGACGGATCCCTGGCTGTCGCCGATCGCCGAAGTTGCGCAGGTCGTGATGCCGGTGGAAGTGGATGTGCCGTCACCGTTCGACAGCAGCATCGCGGCGCTGGCGGTGGTCGAAGCCTGCCTGGCGGGTACGCTGGCCAGGCTGGACGATACCGCCCGCGCCCGCATGGCCAAGCTGGAAGAGATTTCCGGCCGGGATAAGGTGATCGGGGCGGATATGACGGGCGGCGGCAGCCGGCCGAAGCCGGCAAAACGGGGACGTTAAGGTGAGCGGGCAGCAGACGGGCCAAGGGACAGGTCTTCAGGCGACGGATCTCGCCATTTTTCTGACCAACGATCTTTCGGGGACCAGCCGCGGCCGCGCCTTCCCGTTGCGCGATCTCGACGCGCGCCGCGTTTCCGGCGTCGGCTGGGTCCCGGCCAATCTCGCGATCACGCCATTCGGCACCATCGGCCCCAATGCCTTCGGGCCGGTCGGCGATCTGCGGCTGGTGCCCGACCCCGACAGCGCCGGATTCCGGATCCCGGGCGTGAGCGGCGAGCCGGACCTGCTCGGTTTTCTCTGCGATATCGTGGAGACCGACGGCACGCCGTGGGGCGGCTGCGGCCGCGGCTTCGCCAAGCGCGCGCTCATCGATCTCGAGCGCGAGTTCGGCCTCACCATCAAGGCGTCCTTCGAGCACGAGTTCGTCCTGACGAATGCCGTGCTGCCGAAGGGCGCGTTCACATTGGCGGATTTCCGGGCGGTGCAAGGCTTCCTGGGCGCGGTGATCGCGGCGATGATCGGGGCGGGGCTGGATCCCGAGAACATCCTGCGTGAATACGGCCCGCAGCAGTTCGAAGTGACGATGAAGCCCGCGCACGGGCTCGATGCGGCGGATCGCGCCGTGATCCTCCGGGACCTGGTGCGCGATCTGGCGCGGCAGTTTTCACTCAACGCCTGTTTCGCGCCGCTCCTGGAGCCCACTTCGATCGGCAACGGCGTCCATGTCCATTTCAGCCTCCTCGACCGATCGGGGAAATCCGTGACCGCCGATGCCGCCGGCCCCGGCGGGGTCAGCGCGCAGGCCGCCAGCTTCGTCGCCGGCGTGCTCCGGCATATGCCGGCTCTGTGCGCCCTGGCGGCGCCCAGCGTGATCTCCTACGCGCGGCTGACGCCGCATCGCTGGAGCGCGGGTTTCAACTGCTTCGGCTATCGCAACCGCGAGGCCGGCGTGCGGATATGCCCGGTCAACGATTCCCCAGGCCGGAACACGTCGGAACAGACCCATTTCGAGTTCCGCGCCGCCGACGCAACGGCAAGCCCCTATCTGGTCCTGGGCGCTCTGGTTCGCGCCGGGCTGGAGGGATTGCGCGGCAAGCTCCCTTGCCCGCCGCTGGTCGAGGGCGATCCCGCGGACCTCAAGGAAACGGAGCTGAAGCTCATGAACATCCGCCGGCTGCCGAGTTCCCTCGAGGACGCGCTGGCGGAGCTCGATGCCGATCCGGTCGTCAAGTCCTGGCTGCCGCCGCGGATGCAGGACGGCTATTTCGCGTTGAAGCAGGCTGAGATGAAGCAGGCCGGCGCATTGGACGTGAAGGAGCTCTACGCGCTCTATGCCCAATACTACTGACACCAATCGCGGCCTCCTCCAGCGCGACGCCGCCGCGGTCGCCGGGATCGAGAAGCTGCGCTTCGGGCCCTTCGCGATTCGCGCCGGGGACGGCAACGGCCTGATCGCCGAGGACGGACGGCGCCTCATCGACTTCTCCGCCTCATGGGGTGCCGCCAGTCTCGGCCACGGCCATCCGGCCGTCGTGGAGGCGGTCGGCCGCACGGTCGCGCATATGCCGAGCGCCAGCATCCTCTCGACCATCCATGAGCCGGCCGTGGCCCTGGCCGAAGAGCTGCTGCGCATCACGCCCGGCGAAGGCGAAAGGCGGGTCTGGTTCGGCCATTCCGGCTCCGATGCCAACGAGACGGCGATCCGCGCCGTCGAGGCCGCGACCGGTCGCCGGCGCGTCATCGCCTTCGTCGGCGCCTATCACGGCGGCACCGCCCTTTCGATGTCGGTCTCGGGACACACGGCGCAATCGCATTCGGCGCCGCGCGCGGGGCTTTTCCTGCTGCCATATCCCAATCTCTATCGGCCGCATTTCCCCGGATCGGTCGGCGAGGCGACGCTGTCGCATCTCGACTACCTGCTGGCCACGGTCTGCCCGCCGCGCGACACCGCGGCGATCATCTTCGAGGCGATCCAGGCCGATGGCGGGCTGCTGGTGCCGCCGCCCGGCTTCCTGGCCGCCGTCGCCGAACGCGCGAAGCGCCACGGCATCCTGCTGATCTGCGACGAGGTGAAGGTCGGCCTGGGCCGGACCGGCCTGCTGCACGCCTTTCAGGCGGACGGCATCCAGCCGGATATCGTGAC
>DASZYM010000287.1:0-3396 GCA_035545355.1 Dongiaceae bacterium | reverse complement strand
CGCCGAGCCCTTGATCGTCCATGGCTTCGGCGACCGCCGGAGCCGCGCGGCGCGGGTTGCCGAGCTGCTGCGCCATGTCGGCCTGGAGGCCGATGTCGCCCGGCGCTACCCGGTCGCCTTTTCCGGCGGCCAGCGGCAGCGCATCGCGATCGCACGCGCGCTGGCCCTGAAGCCGCAGCTCCTGATCTGCGACGAGGCCGTCTCGGCGCTCGACGTCTCGGTGCAGGCGCAGATCCTCAACCTGATCAACGACATCAAACGCGAGATGTCGCTGGGCGTTCTCTTCATCACCCACGATCTCGGCGTGGTGCGTCGGTTCGCCGATCGCGTCGCGGTGATGCACGCCGGACGGATCGTGGAATCGACGCCGCCGCGCGACCTGTTCGCGCGGCCGCTGCACCCCTACACGAAATCGCTGCTTTCCGCGGCGCCCGAACCGTCGCAGGCGCGGGGGACACGGATCGAGCGCGTGCGCCTGGTCGGCGGTCCGGTAAGCCCGCTCGATACGCCGACGGGCTGCATCTTCGCCTCGCGCTGCCCGCGCTTCCTGGAGGGCGTCTGCAGTGCGGACGACCCCGCTCTCCTGCCCAAGGAACCGGGGCACGACGTCGCCTGTCATCGTGTGGACGACCTTGCCAGCCGGTCTCCGCAACCCCCAATCGCTTTGGCTACCGGAGGATCCTGATGCGCATCGCCGACATCAAATGTTTCGCAGTGCTGATCGGCGACCGCAACCAGCTCATCGTCAAGGTCGAGACCGATACCGGCCTCGTCGGCTGGGGCGAGGCCGGTCTGGTAGCCCGCCTTCGCGCGGTGCAGGGCGCGATCGAGCATTTCCGCGATTTCCTGATCGGCCAGGATCCTTTCCAGACCAACCATCTCTGGCAGGACATGTATCGCAGCCAGTATTTCGAAGGCGGCCGCGTGCTGAGCGCCGCGATCTCCGCGATCGACATCGCGCTGCTCGACATCAAGGGCAAGGCACTGGGCGTGCCGGTCTATCAGCTCCTCGGCGGCAAATGCCGCGACGTCGTCCCCACCTTCGCCTCGCTTCGCGCCGCGTCGGTCGACGAGGCGGTCGCGCTGGGGCGCGAAGTGCAGAAGGCCGGGTGGAAGTGCATCCGGTTGCTGCCACCGGATATGAAGAAGGGCGCGCCGTTCGAGCCCTGGGACTGGCAGGTCGAGATGGCGGCCTGGTCGGTGGCGCTGCGGCGCGAGCTCGGCCCCGGCGTCTGCCTCGGCATGGAACTGCACCATCGGTTGAGCGTCGCCGAGGTCGGATCGTTCTGCCAGCGCCTGCCGGCCGGCACGCTCGATTTCCTCGAGGAACCGATCCGCTCCGAGTCGCCGGACGCTTATCAGATGCTGCGCGGCATGACCGACGTGCCATTCGCCGTCGGCGAGGAATTCTCGTCGAAATGGCAGTTTCTTCCCTTTGTCGAGCGCGGGCTGATGCAATACGCGCGGCTCGATGTCTGCAATATCGGCGGGTTGACCGAGGCGATGAAGGTCGCGGGCCAGTGCGAGGCGCATTATGTCGACATGATGCCGCACAACCCGTTCGGACCGATCTGCCTCGCGGCCAGCATCCACTTCTCGGCGGCGGTGCCGAACCTTTCCTGGCTGGAATGCCGCGAGACGCCCGGCGAACGCCTGGTCCGGCTGAAATCCGCCATCTTCGCGCGCCGGCCGGAGCTCGACGGGCCGGTCTACAAGATACCCGACCAGCCGGGTCTCGGCATCGAGATCGACGAAGCGGCTTTGAGCAAGGCCGAAGGCTGCAAGTATCTTGAGCCGATCCATCCGTACCGGCAGGACGGATCGCGCGCGAACTACTGAGCGCGCTTTCGGATCAGAGCTTCAGGATTTCGCGCGCTTCGTCGGGCGTGGCGATCTGACCGCCGAGACTCTCGACGATGGTGACGGCACGGGCGACCAGGGCCGCATTGCCGGGCGTCTTCTGCCCAGGTCCAAGATAGAGATTGTCTTCCATCCCGACACGGATATGTCCTCCCATCAGGAAGGCGGCTCCCACGATCGGAAATGCAGCACGGCCGATGCCGAAAGCCGCCCAAGCGGCGTCCGCGGGCAGCAGAGAGCGCGCATATCGCAGCGCCTCCAGCGTGCCTGCAAACCCGTATTTGACGCCCAGCACGATCTGGAACAGCGGCGGACGGGCGAGCGCACCTTCCTCCAGCAGATCATGCGCCATGTGGATGTCACCGCTGTCGAAGACTTCCAACTCGGGCATGGTACCGGCGGAGCGGATCGCCTCGGCCATGATCCGGACATTCCGCGGCGTGTTGATGACGACCGAGCTGCCGAAATACATGGTGTTGAGATCGAGCGAGCAGATTTCCGGCTTGAGCTCGAGGATGTGCTCAACCCGCTTCAACGGATGCGTCAGGTTCGTGCCGGGCGCCGCGGTCTTGGGATCGTCGTCGCCCGGCACGAAGCGACCGCCGGGGCCTGTGGTCAGGTTGATGATCAGCTTGGACTTCGCGTCGCGCAGGCGCTGCACGACTTCCCGGTAAAGCGACAAGTCGACGCTTGGCTTGCCGGTCTTCGGATCGCGCACATGAATATGCGCGATCGAGGCACCCACCTTCTCGGATTCCAGGCACGCCTCGGCGATTTGCGCCGGTGTCACCGGGAGGTTCGGATGTTGATCCGGCCGCGTCAGGCTCCCGGTGACCGCGACCGTCAAGATCGTCTTGCGGGTCATGCCGGCTCTCCCCTATCTCGCCCGCGACGCGCCATGCCCGTCGCCGGCCGCATCTCGAGGCATGGCAGATCGCGGCTCTAAAACGCCACCTTGTCCGCGCCCTTGAGGCCGAGGATCTCGCGGGCCTCGTCGGGCGTCGCGATTTCCATGCCCAGGCCCTCGATCATCCTGCGCGCGGTCGTCACCTGCTCGGCATTGGACTGCGCCAGACGCCCCGGACCGCCCCAGAGCGAATCCTCGAGCCCGACCCGCACATTGCCGCCCATGGCCAGCGCCATCGAGATGATCGGCATCTGGTTGCGCCCGGCCCCCAAGACCGACCATTGGTACTTGTCGCCGAACAGCCGGTCGGCCGTGCGCTTCATATGGAGCACATCCTCGGGATGCGGGCCGATGCCCCCCAGGATGCCGAACACCGTCTGCACGAAGAGCGGCGGCTTCACCAGCTCGCGCTCCAGGAAGTGGTGCAGGTTGTAGAGATGGCCGACATCGTAGCATTCGAACTCGAACTTGATGCCGGTCTCGCTCAGGGTCCGGAGCGCGTATTCGATGTCCTTGAACGTATTGCGGAAGATGAGATCGACCGAGTTCTCCAGATGCTCCTTCTCCCAGGGATGCTTGAACTCCTTGAACCGGTTCAGCATGGGAAAGAGGCCGAAATTCATCGAGCC
>DASZYM010000286.1:0-43231 GCA_035545355.1 Dongiaceae bacterium | reverse complement strand
GGTGGCGCTCTCGGTCACGTTCTTGATCAGCACGTGCTTGATCTTGGCCGGGCCGTCCCAGTAGTCGGGATCGGCGTCGAGCACCAGCGACTCGTTCGGCTTGTAGGACTTCAGCGAGAACGGGCCGGAGCCGGCTTCGTTGGTCTTCATCCAGGCATTGCCCAAGTCGCCGTTGGTCTCGTGCGACATGACCAGCTTCTTGTCGACCACGACGCTGGTATAGGAGAGGCAGTTCAGGAAGAAGCTCGGCGCATAGGCCTGATCGGTCTCGATCTCCAGCGTCATCGGATCCTTCACCCGGACCATCTTGTCGACATTGTCCTTGGTGAGGCCGAACTGATTCATGATGAAGGCCGGGTTGCCGTTGATCTTCACGAAGCGTTGCATCGAGAAGGCGGCGTCCTCGGCGGTCAGATCGTTGCCGGAATGGAATTTGATGCCGGGGCGGATCTTGAAGTCGTAGGTCTTGCCGTCGTCGCTGACGGTGTAGCTCTCGGCCGCCGCGAACTTCAGCTTCGAGTTATCCTTCGGGTCGATCATGACCAGGCGGTCATAGGTGTTGGCCATGTATTCGGAGGACGAGAACTCGTAGATGTCCGCCGGGTCGAGCGAGATGATGTCGTCGATCACGAAGGCCATGACCAGCGTGTCTTTGGGCGTCGCGGCCTGCGCCAGTCCGGCGCCGAAGGCGAGGGCCCCGACGGTCAGTCCGATGGCGGCGACCGCCGATCGCAAGAACGGTTTCATTGCATTAGCTCCCTGATGCCAGCGGTCCCTGCGCTTTTGGTTATCCATCCCGCGCCTTGGACCGAACGGTCAAAGTTATCATGGCTTTGTCACGCAGGTAAACGATTGCGAGCCGGCCCGGGACGATTTCGGCCTCGCGAAAAACTCACGTCAGCCGTCGAATCCACGCTTCGTGCTGCGGAAAGGCGGCCAGGAGCGCCGCGGTCTCGCCGAGCTCGAAATCGGCGAAGTCGAAGCCCGGGGCCACCGTGCAGCCCACGAGACTGAACCGTCCGGTCGGCACGGCGCCGAACCAGGCGCCGGCCGGGATGACATGCTGGGGTATGGCGCCGGCCGCGAAATCCGCGCCGAGCAAGGTTTCGGTGAAACCGCCGTCCGGCGCAATCTCGATAATCCGGAGCGGCTCGCCGGCATAGAAGTGGAAGATCTCGTCGGATGCCAGCCGGTGCAAGGCCGAGCGCTGGCCGGCTTCAAGAAGATAGTAGATGGCCGTCGATATGGCGCGCGCCCCGCCATATCGCCGGTCGAGGCCGACGATAGGAATCGCCTCGGCTGCGCGATAGGTCTCGCGGAAATAGCCGCCCTCGGGATGCGGCTGAAGACCGAGCTGTTTCACGATGTCGGCGGCATGCATGGGATTTCAGACCTTGCGCGCTGTGCCGGGAAGCCGCCTTGACGGGCCGGCGAGGGGATGGAACGCTGCCTTCGGGGATTGTGCAGGGGAAGCGCCCGTTCGCTCGATGCCGAGCATCTATCAGATCAAGCCGCGGTTCCAGGCCTTGCTGCGGCCGCTGGTGCGGGCGCTGGCGGCGGCAGGGGGCACGGCCAACCAGGTGACGGTCGCGGCCGCGCTGATGTCGATTGCGGCCGGCATCGTTCTCACCTTCGACGGCGCGAAGCCGCTGGTCTGGCTGCTGCTGCCGGTGGTGCTGTTCCTGCGCATGGCGCTCAACGCCATCGACGGCATGCTGGCGCGCGAGCACGGCCAGAAGAGCCCCCTCGGCGCGTTCCTGAACGAACTCTGCGACGTCATCTCGGACGCGGCGCTCTATCTCCCCTTTGCGCTGGTCGCGGCGCCGCTGATCGTGGTGCTGACGGTCATCGTCGCGGCGCTGACCGAACTGGCCGGCGTGGTGGCGCTCCAGATCGGCGCCGAGCGGCGCTATGACGGGCCGATGGGCAAGAGCGATCGCGCCTTCGCCTTCGGGCTGATCGCCTTCCTGATCGGGATCGGGCTGCCGGTCGATGCCTACCTGTCCTATGCGGTCGGCGCGATCGGGTTGCTGGCCGCCTGGACCGTGGTCAACCGGGTCCGTGCCGCCCTGGCCCAGGGTAAACCACGGGCCGGGAGATGAGCAGCCTGCCGATCGTCGATCTCGACATGGCACCCAATGTCGCGGCGGTGATCGTCGCGGTCTATGGGCTGCTGATCGTCGCCAGCATCTTCACCTGGTCGCTGGCGCGGCGCCGCCCGGAAAAAGACTATTCGGAGCTGCGCGCCCGGGTGCGGACCTGGTGGGTGATCGTGACCCTGTTCGCCGTCGCGATCGCACTGAAGCCGATCTTCGCGATCTGCCTCTTGGGCTTCATGAGCTTCCTCGCCTTCAAGGAATACATCACGCTGATCCCGACCCGGCGCGCGGATCACCGCGTGCTGTTCTGGGCTTATCTCACCATCCCGATCCAGTATTACTGGGTGGCGGACGGCTGGTACGGGATGTTCATCATCTTCATCCCGGTCTACGCCTTCCTGGTGCTGCCCGCGCGCATGGTGCTGATCGGAGAGACCGAAGGCTTCATCCGCGCCGCGGGAACGCTCCATTGGGGCCTGATGACCACCGTCTTCAGCCTCAGCCACACCGCGTTCTTGTTGGCGCTGCCGGCAGCCGGGAATCCGATCGCCGGCGGCGACGGGCTCTTGCTCTATCTGTTGCTGCTGACGCAGCTCAACGATGTCGCGCAATACGTCTGGGGCAAGAGCTTCGGCAGGCACAAGGTGGTGCCCAAGGTGAGCCCGAAGAAGACCGTCGAGGGCCTGTTCGGCGGCATCGCGACGACCGCCGTGGTGGCGGTCATCGCCGCACCCTTCCTGACGCCGCTGACCCGCTGGGAGGCGCTGGTGGCGGGGCTGCTGATCGGCGCCGCCGGATTCCTCGGCGACATCTCGGTCTCGGCGGTGAAGCGCGATCTCGGCATCAAGGACAGCGGCAATATCCTGCCGGGCCATGGCGGCATCCTCGACCGGGTGGACAGCCTGACCTTCGCGGCGCCGCTCTTCTTCCACTTCGTCTACTACCTGCACTACTGATGGCCCGGATCCTGCGCCTGCTGTTCTGGGTCCTGATCGGCCGGCCGCTGGTCCTGGTCGTGCTGGGCCTCAACGTCCGCAACGGCAGCGGCTTGCCGAAGAACGGCCCGGCCATCCTGGTCGCCAACCACAACAGCCATATCGACACCTTCGTGCTGATCTCGCTCTTTCCGCTGAAGCTGCTCGGGAAGCTGCGGCCGGTGGCGGCGGCCGACTATTTCCTGAGCAATCGCGCCCTGGCCTGGTTCACGCTCAACATCGTCAACATGATCCCGATCGAGCGGGCCGCGAAAGGCAAGATCGACCGCAACGCCGATCCGCTCGAGGCTTGTGTGAAGGCGCTGCAGGCGGGCGAGATCCTGCTGGTCTTTCCTGAAGGCACGCGCGGCGAGGCCGAGACCTTGGCCAAGTTCAAAGGCGGAGTCGCCCGGCTGAAGGAGCAGTTCCCCGACATGCCGGTGATCCCGATCTACATGCACGGCCTCGGCCGCGTGATGCCGAAAGGCGAGATCGCCCTGGTGCCGGTCGTGGTCGACGTGTTTGTCGGCGATCCGGTGCCCTGGAGCGGCAACCGTGCCGATTTCACCCGCGCGATGGAAGAGGCGGTGATTGCGCTCAAGGCGCAGGCGCCGACACGCGCCTGGCGATAGAGACACATACAATCGTCATTGCCGGGCTTGACCCGGCAATCTCATTCCGATTGGAACGAGATGCCCGGTCAAGCCCGGGCTTGACGACTTGAATTGACCGTCTGTCGGTCAGCGCACCATGTGATACTTGGCCGCGACCGCTTTCAGCTTGTCGTGCGGGATCGCGTGGGCGGTGTGGCCCTGGTAGCCGGTCATGGTTTCGGCGGCGACCATGGCGTTCCAGATCGCCTCTTCGGTCGCTTCGGCGGCGGCCTGGAAGAGCGGGGTGCATTCGTTCATGCCGAGCATCCGCACATCCGACATCGTGCTCGTCTTCGGCACGACATTGCCGGTAGAGAAGGCGAGGAAGATGTCGCCGCTGCCGTTGGAGCCGAACCCGCCGACCCAGGCCAAGCCCGTCGTCGCGCGGCGCGCCAAACGTTGGCATTGGATCGGCAGCAGGGGCGCATCGGTCGCCAGGACGACGATGATGGAGCCTTGCTCGCCCGAGAGGGCCGGTTGGGGCGGCGTCCAATGCGCGCTTTTGACCACGTCGGCGCCGATCTCCAGGCCGACCGGCGCGTTGCCGCAGCGGAGCATGTTGCGCAGGCCGTAATTCGCCTGGACCAGCGCGCCGACCGTCCAGCCGCCTTTCTCCGCGGGCAGGCGGCGCGAGGCGGTGCCGGTGCCGCCCTTGAACTCATGGGCGATCATCCCGGTGCCGCCGCCGACATTGCCTTCGGCGGGCACGCCGCCTTGCGCGGCGTCCAGAGCCTGGATCGCGAGGTCCTGGGTCACCGGGAAGGATTCCGAATCGCTCAGCCAGCCGTCCCAGGTCTCCGCGGCGACCGGCAGATGCCAGGCCTGCTCGATGCCCCGGCGTGCGGCGAGCACGCAGATCGCATCGCGCACGACGCCGACCGCATGGGTATTGGTGATGCAGATCGGCGCCGCGAGCAGGCCCTGCTCCTGGAGCCAGATCGTGCCGGTCATCTCGCCGTTGCCGTTGAAGCTGTGGAAGCCGGCGAACAGGAAATCGGTGAAGATATCCGGCGACGGCCAGATCGCCGTGACGCCGGTGCGCACGACATTGGGCGCGTCGCGGATCAGGGACGCATAGCCGACCGTCACGCCGGCGACGTCGGTGATGGCGTTCAGCGGACCCGGCGGCATCTGCCCCAAGGCGATGCCGAGGTCGCGCAGGCGTGGCTTGGTCATGACTTCCCCCGATTTCCGCAGATATTCCCCAAGGATTGGGTGCAGTCTAACCGACCTGCTCGGGGAGTCGCATCCATTCCGGAACGGAAGGACGAACCTTGCTGGCGCCGGCGGTCAGTCCTTCGGACCGCGCGCGGTCGAGATGCTCGAGACGGATCATGGCGAGTCCGGTCTTGCCGTCCGGCGCCATGCTGCGGAGCTCGCCGGCTTCGACCTCGCCCAGCATCAGCGGCGTGCCCGGCTCGGGCGCCGCGCCGGAGACCTCGACCGGGAGCAGCCGCTTGCGCACCAGGCCGCGATAGCGCGTCCGCGCCGTCAGCTCCTGGCCCATGTAGCAGCCCTTGTTCCAGTCGATGGCGCCGAGCTCGTCGAATCCGTTCTCCAGCAGGATCGCCTTCTCCGGAATGAGATCCCGGCTGCCGGCGGGGACGCCCGCCTGCGCGCGGCGGCGCTCGTAATCGGCGATGTCGCCGGCGGCAAAGCCGATCTCGGCGGTCGCCGCTTCGAGCTCGGCCCGCGGCAGGAAGGCGCAGGCGCCGAGAGCCGCCAGCCGCGGATCGGTGAAGACCACGCCGTTGCCGAGGGGCCGCGCGGCGCCGCGATCCGCGGCAAGGCCGAGCTTCTGCAGCGCGCCGGGACCCCAGAACACGACCACGACCCAATCCGAGGCGAGATCCGCGATCTTCACCTTGGAGCGCAGGCGATACATCGAGAGCCGCTTGATCAGATCGGCGCGCCGGCCGGTCTCCGGGTCGAGCAGGATCGAGGGCCCGTTCGGGCCGGCGGCTTCCACCAGGGCGAAGTCGTGAAGAAACTTGCCCTGGGGCGTCAGGAACGCGCTGTAAAGCGCGAGGCCGGTCGAGACCCGCTGCGCGTCGTTGCTGATCAGGCCTTGCAGGAAAGCCTGCCGGTCCTCGCCTTCGACGGCGATCACCGTGCGGGAGGGATCGACTGAATAAAAGTCCGTATCGGTCATGGGGCTATGGCTTGGCCTGCTGGTAAACTATGCTAATAGTCGGAAGCATTCTTGAAATTGCAAGGGCGGGATAAGAGGGGAATGAAGCGGATCGGATTGCTCACCAGCGGCGGCGATTGCGCCGGGCTGAACGCGGTCATTCGCGGCGTCTATGCCCGGTCGCGTCAGCTCGGCTGGCAGGTGGTGGGCATCAAGAACGGCACCGCCGGCCTGATGGAGCGCCCGGTCCAGGCCGAGGAGCTCGACAACCGCTTCATGTCGAGCGACCTGCTGCGCCTCGGCGGCACCGTGCTGGGCACGACCAACAAGGGCAACCCGTTCAAATTCCCGATGGAGGACGGCAGTTTCGTCGACCGCTCCAACGAGGTGATCGAGGGCTACCGGCAGCTCAATCTCGACGGGCTGATCATGATCGGCGGCGACGGCTCGATGGCGATCATCCGCAAGCTCGCCAAGCAGGGCGGCATCCCGCTGGTCGCGATCCCGAAGACCATCGACAACGATATCGGCGTCACCGAGACCTCGATCGGTTTCGAGACCGCGGTGCAGGCCGCGACCTCGGCGCTCGACCACCTGCAGCCGACGGCGGCCTCGCACAGCCGCGTCATGGTGCTGGAGCTGATGGGCCGCGATGCGGGCCATATCGCGCTCTGGGCCGGGATCGCCGGCGGGGCCGATGTGATCCTGCTGCCCGAGATCCCGTATAACTTCGCTTCGATCTGCACGAAGCTCGACGAGCTGAAGAAGTCCGGGCGCAATTTTGCGCTGGTGGTCGTCGCCGAGTCCTGCAAGACCGAGGATGGCAGCGCCATCACCGCCGTGCATGGCGGCGGGCACACGCAGACCCAGACCTATGGCGGCATCGGTCACTATATCGGCGCCGAGATCGCGCGCCTGACCGGCGCGGAGACCCGGGTCACCGTGCTCGGCCACGTCCAGCGCGGCGGCACGCCGGAGCCCGGCGACCGCGTGCTCGGCTCGGCCTTCGGCGTGCATGCGGTCGATCTCCTGGCCGAGAAGCGCTACGACCGCATGGTCGCCTGGAGCAACCGCCGCGTCATCGACGTGCCGATCGAGGATGCGATCAAGAACAACTCGACGGTCGATCCGTACGGCACGCTGGTCCGCTCGGCGCGCGGGCTCGGCATCAGCTTCGGCGACTGATGGAGCCGCTCGAGGCTGGAGCCTTCTGGGAGTTCAGTCTGGCGTTCTACGCGCGCGAGCCGGTCGGCGCCGCCTGCCTCTCGCTGCAGGACCGGCGCGGCGCCGACGTCAACATCCTGCTGCTCTGCTGCTGGCTGGCGACGCTCAAGCTCACGATCAACGAGGCGGGTCTCAAATCCGCGGTCGAGGCCGTCGCCGATTGGCGGCGCGACGTGCTGGAGCCGCTGCGCGCGGTGCGCCGGCGCGTGGCCGCTGCGCCGATGGAGATCGACAAGGCGGAGCGCCGGGCGATCAAGGAGGGCCTGCTCGCGGCCGAGCTCGATTGCGAGCACGCGGCGCAGGCGCGCATCGTCTCTGCCGTTGCGGCCGACGTCGAGCCGACCGAGGTCGGCACGATCCACAGCATTGCCGCCAACGCGCTGGAGACCTATCTCGGACTGCTCGCGCTGGAACCCGAGGAGCAGGACGCGCTCGATATCGGGGCTTTGCTGGAACCCCTTTGAATTCAAGGCGCTAGCCTTCACACTGTGGGGCGCGACGTGGAACCATTTGGACGAAAACGCATTGTTGTTTATACCGGCGACTCCTCCGGTCCCCTTCTCACCCGTCCACGGATAGTCCCCCGATGAGCAGCCTCGATCTCGCCGTCATCGGCAATAGCAGCGTCGCCGCCCTGATCGACAACCGTGCACGGATCGTCTTCGCGAGCATGCCGCGGCTCGATTCCGATCCGGTGTTCTGCGCGCTTCTGCGCGGCGGCGATGCGGCGGGCGTCGACCGCGCCGACGGCGCGCTCTCGATCGAGCTGCGCGACTACGTGTCGTCCGAGCAGTCCTACCTCGAGAACACCGCGGTGCTGCACACGGTGCTGGTCGACAAGGACGGCGGATCGATCGAGGTCGTGGACTTCGCGCCGCGCTACGATCTGCACGGGCGCACGCACCGGCCGCCGATGGTCGCGCGCCGCATCACGCCGGTGGCCGGCCGGCCGATGGTGAAGATCGTCGCCCGGCCGATGAGCGATTACGGCGGCGCGTCGTGCAGCGTCGTGCGCGGCAGCCATCACATCCTCTATACCAGCGAGCGGCAGCGCCACCGGATGACGACGACGGTCCCGGTCAGCTATGTCATGGAGGAGCGCTACTTCCGGCTCGACCAGCAGCACTGGATCCTGTGGGCGCCGGACGAGCCGATCGAGGCCGATTTCGAGGACCTCTGCCGCCGCTATTTCGAGATGACGACGGCGAACTGGCGGCTGTGGGTGCGCGGCCTCTCCATCCCGTTCGAATGGCAGGAGCAGGTGATCCGCGCCGCGATCACGCTGAAGCTCTGCATGTTCGAGGAGACCGGCGCCATCGTCGCGGCGCTCACCACCTCGATCCCGGAAGCGCCGAACACCATCCGCAACTGGGACTATCGCTTCTGCTGGCTGCGCGACGCGGTCTTCGTGATCCGGGCGCTCAACCGGCTCGGCGTCACGCGGACCATGGAGCAGTATATCGGCTTCATCACCGACGTGATCGACAATGCCCAGAACGGCACCATCCAGCCGGTCTACGGCATCTCGCTGGAGGCCGATCTCACCGAGACCACCGCGCCGGCGCTGGCCGGCTATCGCGGCATGGGCCCGGTCCGGGTCGGCAATGCCGCCTATTACCAGATCCAGAACGACGTCTACGGCAGCATGGTGCTGGCGGCCGTCCACTTGTTCTTCGACCAGCGGCTGCTGCGCAAGCCGGCCAACGAAGAGCTCTACGGCCAGCTCGAGACCCTGGGCACGCTGGCGGCGAAAGTCTGGAACCAGCCCGATGCCGGGCTCTGGGAGCTGCGCGGCACCGCCTCCGTCCATACCTTCTCGGCGATGATGTGCTGGGCGGCCTGCGACCGGCTGCGGCGCATCTCCCGCGTCATGGGACGCACCGACCGCATAGAGTTCTGGAGCGGCGAGGCGGAGCGGCTGAAATCCGAGATCCTGCGCCGGAGCTGGTCGGAGAAGCGGGGGAGCTTCGTCTCGACCTTCGACGGCAACGATCTCGACGCGGCGCTGCTGCTGATGGCCCAGGTCGGCTTCGTCCAGGCGAGCGATCCGCGCTACATCGCGACCGTCGAGCGGATCGGCGCGGAGCTCAAACGCGGCGATTTCATCTACCGCTACGTCGTCAGCGACGATTTCGGGCATCCCGAGACCGCGTTCCTGGTCTGCACCTTCTGGTACATCGACGCGCTGGCGGCGATCGGCCGGACCATCGAGGCGCGCGCGCTGTTCGAGAAGATCATGGGCTACCGGAACCGCTTCGGCCTGTTCTCCGAGGATGTCGATCCGAAGACCGGCGAGCTCTGGGGCAATTTCCCCCAGGCCTATTCGATGGTGGGGCTGATCAATTCGGCGATGAACCTCAGCCTGACCTGGGAGGAGGCCTCGTGAGCCGGCTGGTCGTCGTCTCCAACCGGGTCGCGCTGCCGCGCGACCGCTCGGCGCGGGCCGGCGGGCTTGCCGTGGGCGTCCTCTCGGCCTTGAAGCGGGCGCACGGACTCTGGCTCGGCTGGAGCGGCGAGACCACCGAGACGCCGGCCGAGGAGCCCAGGCTGATCAAGTCCGGAGGCATCACCTATGCCACCATCGACTTCACCTCGGCGGAGTTCGACGCCTATTACAACGGCTACTGCAACAGCACGCTCTGGCCGCTGCTCCACTACCGGCTGGGCCTGGTCGAGCATTCGCGGCAGAACCAGGACGCCTATATGCGGATCAATGCGCGCTTTGCCGACCACCTGGCGAAGCTGATCCGGCCGGACGACATCGTCTGGGTGCATGACTATCAGCTCATGGCGCTGCCCGGCGAGCTGCGGGCGCGCGGCCTGAAGAACCGGATCGGCTTCTTCCTGCACATCCCGCTGCCGGGCCCGGAGATATTCTGCGCCTTGCCGGCGCACGGGCTGCTGATGCGCTCGCTGGCGCAATGCGACCTGGTGGGATTCCAGACCGCGCCCGACCTGCGCGCCTTCCGCGACTATGCCCAGTACGAAGCGGGCGGCCAGTTGCGGAACGGGACCATCGAGATGTTCGGCCGCACGCTGCATGCCGGCGTCTTCCCGATCGGCATCGACGTCGATGAGATGCAGGAGCTGGCGGCCGAGGCCGAGCACGAAGAGGAGACGCGGCGCCTGGTGGACAGCCTGAACGGCCGCCACCTGATCATCGGCGTGGACCGGCTGGATTACAGCAAGGGCATTCTCGGCCGCATCGACGCGGTCGGCGATCTGCTGTCCTCGCATCCCGACTATCGCAACCGCATCACCTTCGTGCAGATCGCGGCGCCGTCGCGGATCGACGTGCGGCGCTATCGCAGCCTGCGGCGGGAGATCGAGGCGACGGCCGGCCGGGTCAACGGGCGCCATGCGGAGATCGACTGGGTGCCGGTCCGGTATTTGAACCGCGTCTTCCCGCGCCGGCAGCTCGCGGGTTTCTATCGTGTCGCGCGCCTGGGCCTGGTGACGCCGCTGCGGGACGGCATGAACATGGTGGCCAAGGAATATGTCGCGGCCCAGCGCGGCGACGATCCCGGTGTCCTGGTCCTCTCGCGTTTCGCCGGCGCCGCGCGGGAGATGAGCGGGGCGCTGATCGTCAATCCCTTCGACACGGTCGAGGTGGCCGAGGCGATCGATCGCGGCCTGCGGATGCCGGTCGAGGAGCGCCGCGAGCGCTGGACGGAGTTGATGGCGGTCTTGAAGCGCAACGACCTCGCCCATTGGTCGGGCGGCTTCCTGAAGGAACTCACCGACCCGCATCGGGCGGCGGCTTAGACTAGCCTAGGCGGCCAGCAACTCCCGCAGCCAGTCGTGGACCGCCGCGACACTCGGCAGGCTCCATTCTGCATCGGGTGCGTCCAACCCGCCGACGGCGATGCCATGGCCGCCGAGCCTGACCGCCGCGGCCATGCCGTCGAGGTCGGTGCGGTCATCGCCGACGAAGACGGGCTGCCGGCCGGCAAAGGGCGCGGCCTTGGTGAGGGCGGAGACCGCGGCCCCCTTGTTCCGGTCGCGCGCGCGGATCTCATAAACGCAATGGCCGGCAAGGATCTGCCATCCGTCCGGCAGAGCGAGGCGATCGAGCGCGGCGCGGAGTGCGGGTTCGGCCTCCGGCGCCAGCCGATAATGGATCGCCAGAGCTGAAGTCTTGTCTTCGATCGAGACTCCATGCCATTGCGACTGCAGCTCTTTTGCGATCCTGCTCAAGCGCTCCCTGAGCGCGCCGGGCAGCGGCTCGCCGGCCAGGTGGACGGGCGCGCCGGCCGCTTCCCGCAGCTCGGCGCCGTGCGTGCCCGCGGCCGGCAAATGCAGCGGCGCCAGCAGCCGGTCGATATCCGCCAGCGGCCGTCCCGAGATCACCGCCATGGCGCCGCCCAGTCGCGCATGAAGCTGCTCGAGCAGCGGCAGCAGGGCAGCGGACACCCGGACGTCGCCGGGGCGCGGCGCGAGCTCGATCAGCGTCCCGTCGAGATCGAGGAAGAGGGCGATGCGGGCGAGCGGGAGGAGCGGTGGGTGATCCGTCATTTCCGCTTGGCGCGGCCGCTTCGCCTGGCGTCCGAGCCCCAGCGCAGGATCCGGCCGGTATCGATGCCGAAAAGATCGAGCACCCGCCCGAGGCTGTGATCGACCATCTCTTCGAGACTTTGGGGCCGCGCATACATCGCCGGGACGGGCGGGGCGATGATGGCGCCGATTTCGGTGGCGGCGAGCATGTTCTTCAAATGCCCGGCATGGAGCGGAGTTTCCCGCACCATCAGCACGAGGCGCCGCCGCTCCTTCAGCGTGACGTCCGCCGCCCGCGAGATCAGGGTGGTCGTCACCCCGCTCGCGATTTCTGCCAGGGTCTTCACCGAGCAGGGCGCCACGATCATCCCCATGGTCTGGAACGAGCCGCTGGAGACCGCGGCCGCGAGATCGTCGGGCGCATGGACATGGTCGGCCAGGGCCCGCACCTCCTTCAGCTTGCGATCGGTCTCGTAGGCGAGCGTCTGTTCCGCCGTGCGAGACATGATGAGATGGGTCTCGATTACCGTCGGGCGCAGCAACTCCAGCAGCCGGATGCCGTAAACGACACCGGAAGCGCCGGAAATCCCGACCAGGATTCGCGGGGCATGCTGGTTGAGAGGCGATGCGGAGTGTGATTCGGAAGTCATTGGAGTTGCGGCATTTGTGGCGCTCTGTCAGCCGGATCGAGTGAAGCTTTCGAGCGCGCGAGGATCAATTGCCGCAGCCGCTCCATCATTTACTCCGGCCGCCGATTGGAGTTAGCATCGACCTGCTAGAGCATCCCGCCGACGCCGTCTTTGGGCGCTCGACAGTAACCGCAAACCGGGAGAGTGGGAATGACTGAGCCACATCTTGAGTCTCTCAAGATCAAGCATGCCGACCTCGAAGCGCGGATCGCCGACGAAGAACGCAGACCGCATCCCGACGATGACATCATCCACGATCTCAAGAAGCAAAAACTCCGGATCAAGGACACGCTGGCGGTCATGGAGCGCGCCCCGGCTCACTAACCCAGTCCGATTTCGATAGCCGGACCGGCTCCTCCGCCGAGAGGGGCCGGCCGACAGGTTTGCCGATGGTCGGCCAAAGTGCCTTGACCGTCCCGGCGGGCTGTGGCTAATTTTATTGCCATGACCGCCACCCGTACCGACCTGGAGCTCCTTCGACTTATCGCCCCGGCGTGCTAATCGCGCCGGACCAGGGCCCTTTTCGGGCCCGCCCTAAGTCGAATTTGCTCGGTCACAAAACGGGTTACCCATGTTTCCCCCCAGATCTATATACCCTGGCTTATATCAAGTAGATCGACAGGCTGGCTCCGCTCGGCTTCCGTCGCTGCGACTTCGTCGCGGCCGCCGGAACGAAGTGACGACCGGCGGCCGGACTCCCGCGTCACAGCGCCCAGCCTGTTCAACGAAATTCCGAGGATGACCGCCATGCGCGTGGACCCCGCAGCCAAGTACCGACCATTCCAGCCCATCAATCTGCCCGACCGGAAGTGGCCGGGCCGCACCATCACCAAGGCGCCGATCTGGTGCAGCGTCGATCTCCGCGACGGCAACCAGGCCCTGATCGAGCCGATGGGGCCCGAGCGCAAGATGCGGATGTTCAAGACCCTCGTCCGCATGGGCTACAAGGAGATCGAGGTCGGCTTCCCCTCCGCCTCGCAGACCGATTTCGATTTCTGCCGCGAATTGATCGAGGGGAAGCACATTCCCGATGACGTGACCATCCAGGTCCTGACCCAGGCGCGCGACCACCTGATCAAGCGCACCTACGAGGCGCTGATCGGCGCCCGCCGCGCGATCGTCCATGTCTACAACTCGACCTCGACCCTGCAGCGCCGGGTCGTGTTCAACCAGGACATGGCCGGCATCAAGGCGATCGCCGTCAACGGCGCCAGCCTGGTCCGAGAGCTCGCCGAGAAGCAGACCGGCAATACCGAGTTCGTCTATCAATACAGCCCGGAGAGCTTCACCGGCACCGAGATCGACTACGCGATCGAGGTCTGCGAGGCGGTGATGGATGTCTGGGGATCGACGCCGCAGAAGCGCTGCATCCTCAATCTGCCGGCGACCGTCGAGATGGCGACGCCGAACATCTATGCCGACCAGATCGAATACTTCTGCCGCAACATGAAGAACCGCGAGAGCGCGATCATCTCGCTCCATCCGCACAACGATCGCGGCACCGGCGTCGCCGCGGCCGAGCTGGGCGTGATGGCCGGAGCCGAGCGCATCGAGGGCACCCTGTTCGGCAACGGCGAGCGGACCGGCAATGTCGATCTCGTCACCCTGGGCCTGAATCTCTTCACCCAGGGCGTTGATCCCGAAGTCGATTTCTCCGACATCAACGACCTCGTGCGCATTGCCGAGTATTGCAACCAGCTCCCGGTGCATCCGCGCCATCCCTATGCGGGCGACCTGGTCTTCACCGCCTTTTCGGGGTCGCATCAGGACGCGATCAAGAAGGGCTTCTCGGCGATGAAGCAGTCGAACAGCGGCGAATGGGCGGTGCCCTATTTGCCGATCGACCCGCAGGATGTCGGCCGCGATTACGAGGCGGTGATCCGCATCAACAGCCAGTCGGGCAAGGGCGGCGTTGCCTACATCCTGGAAAAGGACCACGGCCTCACGCTGCCGCGCAAGCTGCAGATGGAGTTCAGCCAGATCATCCAGGAGATCGCCGACCAGACCGGCAAGGAGATCTCCAGCGAGATGATCTGGAAGGCGTTCAACGACGAGTACCTGTCCCTGGAGGAGCCCTACGGCTTCCTCGGCCAGCAGAGCGCGACCGACACCCATGCCAGCGAGGTCCGGAACCTCACCGCGATGCTCAGCGAGAACGGCAAGGAAGTGAAGATCTCCGGCCGGGGCAACGGTCCGATCGATGCCTTCATGGACGCCTTGAAGAAGCATTCGGGCATCGAGCTCCGGGTCATCGATTACCGCGAGCATTCGGTCGGGCACGGCAATGATGCCGCGGCGGTCGCCTATCTGGAGACGCGCCTGCAGGACGGCCGCACCGTCTATGGCGTCGGCATGAACCCGAACATCGTGACCGCCAGCCTCAAGGCCGTGGTCTCCGCGGCCAACCGTGCCAAGCTCGGCAAGGTCCGCGAAGTCTCCGGCGCCGCGGAGTAGGGTGCCCAGGCCTTTGCCCGACGATCCTGAACAGCGCCGCGCCCCCGAGCCGGGCGCGGCGCGTCAGAAAGCCAAGCTCGGCTGGCGCCGGACCCGCACGGCGCTGCTTTCCCCGATCCTCTGGCGCCGCCGCGCCGTCTTCATCATCGGCGCCGCGGCGGTCGGCCTCGCCGCGGTGGTTTTCGCGAAGGCTTCGGACGAGGCGCAGGTCCTGTTCCGCGCCGTCGCCGGACGCTGGCCGTTCCTCCCGCTCGTCGTGACGCCGGTCGGCTTTGCGCTGGTCGCGTGGATGACGCGGGCCTGGTTCGACGGCGCCCAGGGCAGCGGCATTCCCCAGGCCATCGCTGCCCGCCGCAGCGTCGATTCCGAGCATCGCTCCGCCCTGATGAGCGCGCGGGTGACGATCGGCAAGATCGTGCTGACCGTGCTCGGGCTGCTGGTCGGCGCCTCGACCGGCCGCGAAGGCCCGACCGTCCAGGTCGGCGCCGCCGTCATGTTCGGCATCGGCCGCTTCGCCGGCATCGGGCGCCAGCCGGGGCTGATCCTGGCCGGCGCCGCGGCGGGTGTCGCCGGCGCCTTCAACACGCCGCTCGCGGGCATCGTGTTCGCGATCGAGGAGATGGCCAAGGCGTTCGACCGGCGCATGAACGTGCTGGTGATCGCGGCCGTCGTGCTCGCGGGCCTCACCAGCCTTTCGCTGATCGGCGACTACAATTACTTCGGCCAGGTCTCGACCAGCCTGGGGAGCGTGGACGACTGGCTCGCCGTGGTGCTGTGCGGCGTCTTCTGCGGCGGGCTCGGCGGGTTGTTCAGCCGCGGCGTGGTGACGGTCGCGGCGGCGCGCGACGGCTGGTTGGCGCTGCTGAAGCGCCGGCCGATGATCTTCGCCGGCATCTGCGGCCTGATCGTGGCATCGCTGGGCCTGGTCACCGACGGTTTTGCGACCGGGACCGGCTACGGCCCGACCCGGCACGCGCTGGAAGCGGGGATGCTGCAGCCGCTGTGGTACGGTCCGGCGAAACTGGTCTCGACCCTGCTGTCTTCGGTCAGCGGAATCCCCGGCGGCCTGTTCTCGCCGTCGCTCGCGGTCGGGGCCGCCTTCGCTTCCCTCGTGCATCTGGCGCTGCCGGCGGCGAACCTGCAGGCGCTCTCGCTGCTGGCGATGGTGGCCTACTTCGCCGGCGTGGTGCAGTCGCCGCTGACCGCCTTCGTGATCGTGCTGGAAATGACCAGCGACAAGGGCATGGCGATGCCGCTGATGGCGGCCGCGCTGCTGGCCGCGGGCACGTCGCGGCTGATCGCGCCGGAGCCGCTCTACCACGCGCTCTCCTACAACTACGACGCCGCGCGGTCCTGAGGCGACTCCTCGCTTGCTCTGGGCTATAGTCCGGGCATGCTGGTCACGGTCCGGGACATCGACGCGCTGAAAAGCTACGGCGCGAACCTGCAGGCGATCTACGCCTATTGGCTGGCCAAGCGGGGCGGTCGCGCGATGCCGCGACGCTCGGATCTCGATCCCACGGAAATCCCGCCGCATCTGCTGCCGGGAGTCATGCTGGTGGATGTCGTCCCGGACCCTCGCCGCTATGTCTACCGCCTGGTGGGCACGATGGAGGCGGAGGTCCGCGGCTACGACCCTACGGGAAAATCCGTCGGCGAGGCCTATTTCGGCGAGGACGTCGAGGACGCGATGAAATGTTATGATCGTGTCGTCGAAACGCGCGCGCCTGTGCTGGATCCGCAGCCTTTCCTCGAGCGGCGGCGCGGCTATCGGGGCGCGGAAAGCCTGTTCCTGCCGCTCTCGAACGACGACGTCGCGGTCAACATGATCATGGTCTTCTTCGACCCGAATGCGGTCGTGAAGTTTACCGCGCGGTGATCGGCAGGTGCGCGCGTCGTTTGAAGCGCGCTCACAATGTCGTCGCCATGAAGTTGATGGCCCGCAGGATCTCGAAGTAGTCCTTCGACTCGAACGTCACGGTCCGGGGCGCCGCGAGCCTGGCGCCGGGATACCAGGATGCGCGATAGGCCTGGATCGGCGCCGTGTATTTGATCTCGAGCGTGAAGTCCTTGGGCAATGTGATGCGGCGTGCCTTGAGATCGCCTTTCAAGGCGCGCGCGACGCCCGCTCGGATCTCCTTCTTTGCCAGATTGGGCGCGATGCTGAGGGTCGATGGCCCGATGCCGCGACTGACCGGCACGGTCACGATGCCCGGGCTGATGCGCTGGGCATCGGTGCAGATTCCGGAATCGCCGGAGAGGAACACGCTGGGCACGCCCACCAGCGCGCCCGCGAAGGCGTGCATGTGGAATTCCGAGGCGATCTCCCCGTTGATCATCAGGTGCATGACATGCAGGCGCAGCGTATGCGCGAGCGGGTTGTCGTCGCTGCCGGCCTTCGCATGGTAGCCGACGAAGAGCAGCGCGTCGAAAGTCTCGTCAAGCTCCTGCACCATGCAGAACGGATGTCCGCTCCAGGCGCGAACCAGCTTCGCGCAGTCGGGCAGGCGCTCCGAGATGATGTTGCGGCCGCTGCCATGGGCGTCTTTGATCAGGATCTCTTTCGCGCCGGCCTCGATCGCGCCCTCGCAGGCCGCCACGACCTCGGACGTCATCCGCTCGCGGAACTCCTGATAGGTCGGATGGGTCTTGTCGGCCTCTTCCCAGTTCGTGATGCCGGTCGTGCCCTCGATATCGGCGCTGATATAGACTTTCATGATTGTCCACTCGGTGAGGCGTTGCTTGCAGAATCAAAGGGGCAGGGAAGCCGCGCGATTGAACCGGTCCCACATGCCGCGATAGGCCGCGTTCTCGATGAAATAGTTGCGCGCTTCCAGCTTCTCGATCCACCGATCGCGCGCCGCATCGGCGCGGCGCCAGCAATCGGCGACGAACGCGGCCTTCTCCTTCGAGCCGCCGCGGCGCACCGTCTCCGATTCGCGGAAGAACCCGTCCTCGAGGGTTTCGAACGAGGCGCGAATCTCCGGCATCAGCTCGTCGTAATCGGCCATCGCGCGCCGGTGCAGGAACTCGTGTTTCCACCAATACGCGCCGGGCGTGAAATATTCCCGCGGCATGGGACCGAGATCCGGGAGATCGATGCCGAAGAAGGCGGGCTTGAAGATCGAGACATCCGTGCCCGAGGTAGCCGTCACCCAAGCCATCACGTCATCGCCCCGGGTATCGGCGATCAGCGCCCCCGTCGCCTGCCAGAGCCGGAAGTCATAGGGCGCCGCGTGCATGCAGATGCGGGTCGGCGCCTCGCCGTCGAGCGGCGTATATTTGCCGGGACCCGTGTAGCGCAGCAGATCGGCCATGGTGCGGACGGTGATCTTGCCGCGCCGCGCCGTGAGGAATTCCTGCGACGATCTTTGCCGCTCCACCGCGGCCACGCACCGCGTCTTCTCAGGATCGCCGACCAGCTTTGCGAAGTCCGGCTTCTTTCCGTTCTCGGCCGTCACGGAGCTGGCGTCCCAGTCGTCGCCGATCGTATAGCCGTTGGAGATGGAGCCGATGCCCTTCACCTCCCGGGCCGCCCATTGCCGGTCGGCGGTCTCGATGACGACGGCGCCGGTCCGGTCGGAGACGATGAAGCTGCCGTCGAAATGGCTGTTGCCCCGCAGCTCGCAATTGCCGCCCTGGCCGAACTCGGCGAGCATCTGCGCCACCAGCGCGACGGCGTCCTGGCGCGTCGCGCAGCGCTCCAGGATGAGCCGCAGCAGGTCGATCAGCACGACGCCGTCGGTGTCCGAAGCGATGGTCGAGAAGACCGCTTCGTTGCCGACGGCGACGCCATGCTCGTTGACGCCGATCTCGCCGCCATAGAGCCAGAACGATTTGTCGATCAGCGCTTCATAGGTGTGTCGCGCCTGGGGGATGACGCGATGCGTGACCCGAACCTGGGCGCCCTCGGGGTAATCGCGTGCCGGCAGGCGCAGGAAGTGCTGGGCTTCATTGACCTCGGTATCGGCGCTCTTTGCCAGCAGGACCGAGCCGTTGGCGGTGCTGTCAGAGAGCGCTACGAACGTGTCGCACATGTCTGCCTCTCGTCGCCCGGCTATTTCATGGAGTCGCGCGCCGCGTGAAAGATCTTGCCGGTCGGCTCGTTGATGCCTTTCAGATAAAAGGATTCGAAGTCGGCGGCGCCGGAATTCTGGATCAGCATCGCGGTGACGCCGGTCTTCTCGTCGCGCCCCATCATGCTGGTATGTCCGGGAATCTGGCCGAGATGGCCTTTGACGTCGATGTCGCCCCCAGAGCCAGGATAGCGCGAGACCAGCATGCCATGCCCGTTGGCGACGACGTTCGATCCCGGGAACTGTGCGGAATCGATCTTGTCCTTCATTTCCGTGAGCTGCTTCTGGCTGATCACCTTGCCGCCGAAGAGGGCGTTGAGGAAATTGACCACATCCGTCGGGGTCGACAGCATGTCGCCCGCCGCATTGGCGCCGGAGAGCGGAAACCATTCGGTCGAATCCCAGACGCCGTCTTTCGGATCGCCGGCGCCGCTGACATCCCATTGCGGCTTCCCGTCGTCTTCCACATGCATGTAGCCGCGGGCCTCGCGCGCCAGCGGGAACTTCTCGTAGGTTCCGACCCAGGTGTCCTTCATGCCGAGCGGTTCGAAGATGCGCTTGCGCAGATGATCGGCATAGGGCTTCCCGGTTTCTTTCTCGATGATGAGGCCCGAGAGCACATAGCCGGTGTTGGAATACTCCATGCCATGCCAGGGCTCCTTGCGAACACCGTGCTCGAAGGCGAACTTGACGATCTCTTCGCCGGTCCAGACCTTGTCGGAGATCATCGGCATCGAGGTTTCGAAATCGGGCAGGCCGCTGCGGTGATTGAGGAGGATGCGCACCGGCATCTCCTTCGCCTTCGGAATGTCCGGGAACCAGCGGGAGATCGGCTCGTCGAGGGTCAGTTTGCCGTCATCGACCAGCAGATGGAGGCCGGTGGCAATGAAGGTCTTGGTGCAGCTCGCGATGCGGAAGATGTGGTCGGGCCGCATCGGCGTCTTCTTGAATTTGTCGGCGAAACCGCTGGTATAGGTCGCGAAGCCTTGACCCGGAATGCTGATCGCCAGCGAGCAGCCGACCACGCCTTTGGCGACATGCTCGTCGAGGATCTGCTGGATCTTCTTGTTGGGACCGCTCATAGCTGTTGCCTCCTCGTCTAGGGGTTCGTGAGCGCGGCTGCGAAGTGGCAGCGTGCGCTGTGGGTCGGCCCGACCGGAACGTTGGGCGGGACGGTCTCGCAGATCGATTGCGCCATCGGGCAACGGGTGCGGAAGCGGCAGCCGCTCGGGATGTTGAGCGGGCTGGGGATCTCGCCCTGGGTCACGGCCGCGCGCTGGCGCTTGACGGTCGTCATCTTCGGCACGGCGCTGAGCAGCGCTCTCGTGTATGGGTGCCGCGGTTCGCGGAACACCTCGTCCGAGGGGCCGCTCTCCATGATCTGGCCGAGATACATGACGGCCAGCCGGTCGGACATATGGCGCACCACGCCGAGCTCATGGGCGACGAACAGCATCGTGAGGCCGAGCTCGCGGCGGAGATCGCCCAGGAGGTTGAGGACCTGGGCCTGGATCGAGACATCGAGCGCCGCCACCGGCTCGTCCAGCACCAGGAAGGCGGGGCGCACGGCGAGCGCGCGGGCAAGCCCGGCGCGCTGACGCTGGCCGCCGCTCAACTCGCGGGGCCGGCGCTCGGCCATCGGCGCGGGCAGACCGACCAGCGCGAGGAGGCGCAGGACTTCCCCGGATATCTCGCCCTCGGGCACGATCTTATGGAAGCGCAGGACTTCGGCGATCGCGCTGCCGATCTTGAGGCGGGGGTTGAGCGACGAATAGGGATCCTGGAACACCATCTGCACGCGCCGGCGGAAATCGGCCTGCTCGGCCGCTGTGCGCTCGCCAAACGTCTTGCCCTCGAACCGGATGCTGCCGCGGGCCGGCTTGTTGAGGCCGAGGATCGCGCGGCCGATGGTCGATTTGCCGCTGCCGCTCTCGCCGACCAGGCCCAAGGTCTCGCCCGGCTCGACGGTCAATGAGACGCCGTCCACGGCCCGCACCGCGGGCGGATGAGCGCCGGTCATGACATCCACCAGCGAGCGCGGCTTGGTGAACTCCACGACGAGGTCGTCGATGACCAGACTGGGCGCGGAGCTCATGATGCCAGCCGCCGGTCGAGATCCGCGACGCGTTCCGGGAAGTGACAGGCCGTCGCCTGGCCGTTCGGCAATGTCTTCAGCGCAATCGGCAAAGCGCGGCATTCGGCGCTGGCGACCGGGCAGCGCGGCGCAAAGGGGCAGCCCGGCTCCGGACGCGAGAGATCGGGCGGCTGGCCGCCGATGGTCGCGAGCCGGCCCTCGCGCGCATCGAGATGCGGGATGGAGCGCAACAAGGCGTGGGTATAGGGGTGCTTCGGGGCGTGAAAGATGGTCGCGGCTTCACCCATCTCCACGATCGAGCCGGCATACATGACGGCGACCCGGTCGCAGGTCTCGGAGATCACGCTCATGTCGTGGGAGACCAGGATGATGGCCATGCCGGTCTCGCGCTGCAGCTCCATGAGCAGCGACAGGATCTGGTCCTGGATCGTGACATCGAGTGCCGTGGTCGGCTCGTCGGCCAGCAGCAGCTTCGGCTGGCCGGTCATGGCCATCGCGATCACGGCGCGCTGCATCATGCCGCCGGACCATTGATAGGGATAATCGTCGACGCGGACCTCGGCGCTGGGGATGCCGACGCGTTTCAGGATGTCGACGGCCGCCTTGCGGGCCGCCGCCCGGCCGATGCCGCGGTGGATGCGCAGGCCTTCGGAGACCTGGTCGCCGATCGGCCAGACCGGGTTGAGGCTGGTCATCGGGTTCTGGAACACCATGGCGATGTCCTGTCCCCGGATCGCGCGCATCTCGGCGGGCTTCAGCTTCAGCAGGTCGCGGCCGCCGAAGCGCATGGCGCGGGCGGTGATGTCGGCGGGCGGCGAGGGCAGGAGACGCAGGATCGCCCGGCACAGCACCGACTTGCCGCTCCCCGACTCGCCGACGATGCCGAGCGTCTCGCCCTGGCCGACCGCGAGCGAGAGGTGATTGTTCGCCAGCACCGGCCCTCGCGGCGTGCGGAAGCTGACGGTCAAGTCCTCGATGGCGAGCAGAGGTTCGGACATTGCACTCTTAAACCGTCGTGTGGTGTCGTTCGCCGAGGCGTTGCGCGAGACCGTCGCCGATCAAGGCGAGCGCAACGCCGGTCGCGAGGATGGCCAGGCCCGGCATGGTGGCCATCCACCAGGCCTGGCGAATGAAGTCGCGGCCTTCGGCGATCATGGCGCCCCATTCGGGCTCGGGCGGCTGGATGCCGAGCCCGAGGAAGCTCAGTCCCGAGACCAGCAGGATGTTCAGGACAAAATCCGAGGCGGAGAAGACGATCGACGAATTGATCACGTTCGGCAGGCCATGGCGAAAGATGATCCGCCGCTGGGGGAAGCCCAGGATCTTGACGGCGGTCACATAGTCTTTGGTCCGCTCGACCATCATCTCGGCCCGGGCCAGGCGGGCGTACATGGTCCAGGCCAGGATGAAGACCGAGATGTAGATGTTCTGCACGCCCGGGCCGAGGATCGCGAGGATGACGATGATCAGGACCAGGAAGGGAAAGGCCATCGCGACGTCGAGGATGCGCATCAGCACCGTGTCGAACCAGCCGCCCCGATAACCGGCATAGGCGCCCAGGATCACGCCGTAGGTCATCGGCACATAGGTGGTGAAGAACCCGATCACGAGGTCGATCCGCGCGCCGTAAAGCACGCGGCTGAAGATGTCGCGCCCGAGACTGTCGGTGCCGAAGAGATGCGGCCATCCGGGCGGCATCAGGATGGCGTTGAAGTCCTGCTCATTGGGATCGAAGGGCGCGATCAACGGCGCGAAAATCGCCGCGAGCACGATGACCAGCATGATGAAGGCGCCGGCCCGGAGCGATCCGCTCCAGGAGGCGATCTCGCGGAAGATGGGGTTCGAGCGCCGCGGTTGCGCTTCCGTGCTCGCGACCAAGGGTCAGCCTTTCATCACGCGGCGATCGATCAGCATATAGCTGAGATCGGCCAGCAGGTTGACGATGACGACAAGGACGCCGAACACGAAGGCGAGGCCCTGGATCAACGGATAGTCGCGGTATCCGACCGAGCGCACCAGCAGCGACCCCAGGCCGGGCAGGCCGAAGACGTATTCGACCACCACGGCGCCGCTCAACAGCCAGCTTATGTTGACGGCAAGCACGGTGATGACCGGGATCATCGCGTTCCGGAGCACGTGCTTCATGAGGATGCGCCATTCCGAAAGGCCCTTGGCCCGGGCCACCTCGACATGCTCCGACGTCAGCACGTCCAGCATCGCCGAGCGCAGCGACTGCAGCAGGATCGGACCCAGGAAGAAGGCGATCGTCAATGACGGCATGAAGAGGTGACGCAGCATGTCGACCGGACCGTCGCCGAGGCCGGAAATCGGCAGCCATCCCAGCAGCAGGCCGAAGAACAGCATCAGCAGCAGGCCGATCCAGTAGGACGGCATGGCGAAGCCGAAAATGCTGCCGAGCCGGATGCCGGTGTCGATCCAGCTTCCCCGCTTGAACGCAGCGACCAGAGAGAGGGGAACGGCGATCAGAACGGAGAGAATGGTGCTGAATATCAGCAGCATCAGCGTCGGCCAGAGCTTCTCGACCACGAGCGTCGCGACCGGGGCCTTCTGGATCAGGCTGGTGCCGAGATCGCCGGCGAAGATGTTCTTCAGGAAAGTCACGTATTGAAGCAGCAGCGGCCGATCCATCCCGAGGTCGTGGTAGATCTTCGCGACCTCGCTGTCCTCGATCCGGCCATGCATCATGATCCGGATCGGATCCCCCGGAACCAGATGGATCGACAGGAAGACGACGATCGTCACGCCGATCAGGACCGGCAATGCATGGACGATGCGGGCGACGATGTAACGCAGGATTTGCATAGGCTATCGGCAGGAAAGGCGGCGTCCGGCGCTGGAGGCCGAACGCCGCCGGTCGAGCGTGCTTACTTGTCGAGCCAGACGTCGCGCAGCCACCACCAGCCGACGGTCAGGTTGTGCCAGTTCTTGACCGTGTTGCGGTAGCCGTTGACGTAAGGCAGGAAATTGAGCGGCACGTTATACCCGTCGCCGGTCACGATCTCCTGGATCTTGCCGTAGAGCTCCGCGCGCTTGGCGTTGTCCGACGTCTCGCGGGCATCGGCCAGCATCTTCGTCACTTCGTCGTTCTTGTAGTTCGAGAAGAACGCCTGCGTGGCGCCGGTGCCGTCGGCCTCGATGCTCGCCAGCTCGTCATCGTCGTTGATGTCCGAGGTGATGTAGCTGACATAGGCCTGGTAGTCGCCCTTCTGCGTCATGCTGAACGAGGTGCCGACGTCGTACTCGACGATGTCGACCTTCAAGCCGGCCTGCTGCCAGCCCTGCTGCAGGATCGTGGCAATGGTGCGGGAGGGTGCGTTGCCGGTATCGACCATGAGCTGGATCGGCGTGCCGTCATAGCCGGCTTCCTTGATCAGCGCCTTGGCCTTTTCCAGGTCGTAGGGGATCGTCGGCACCTTGTCCGACCAGAAGTTCACCTTCGGCATGTAGGAGTTCGGGATCTCGCCATAGCCGAAGAACACCGCCTTCAGGATCGCCTCCCGGTTGGCGGCGTAGGTGAGCGCCAGCCGGATGCGCTTGTCGTCGAGCGGCTTCTTGGCGTGGTTCAGATAGACGTAGTCCAGGCGATAGGAGGGCGAGACTTCGAGCGAGACGCCGTCCATCGTCTTGACCTGGGCGGCCTGGTTCAGCGGCACCGCGAGGATCGCGTCGAAATCGCCGTTCTGCAAGCCGAGCACCCGGGAATTGCTCTCGGGGACGTATTTCAGGATCACCTTGTCGAGATAGGGCAGGGGCTTGCCGTCGGCGCCCATGCGCCAGTAATGCGGGTTCGGCACCAGCACGACCTGGGTCCCGCGCTCGTAGCTCTCGACCTCGAACGGTCCCGTGCAGACCGGCTTCTGGCCGAAGGCCGCCGGGTCTTTCTCGTAATCCGCCTTGGAAACGATCGACGCCGAGAACAGCGAGAGCGCCGATTGCAGCGCCGCATAAGGCCGCTTCAGCGTGATCCGGATCGTGGAATCATCGACCTTGTCGAAGGACTTCACCGCATCGAAGGCGAAGCCGAACGAGGCTTTCGGGTCGGAAACCTTCTGCAACGAGAAGATCGCGTCTTCGACGGTCACCGGTTTGCCGTTGCTGAACAGGATTCCCTTGCGCAGCTTCAGATCGACGGTGAGGCCGTCCGGCGAGACGGTCCAGGACTCGGCCACGCCCGGCTCCAGGCCCTTGCCCGTGGCGTCGGCCACGATCAACGGCTCGCAGATCTGGGTGATGTTGTAGATCGACCCGTTATCCGAGGGCGTGAAAGGGTCCAGAGTCAGCGCCTCGTCGGGCCTGGCGAGGGTGAACGTCCCGCCGCGCTTGATGTCTTCGGCCGAGGCGCCGGTCGAGGCTGCGCTGAGCGCCGTGCTGAGCGTCAGCGCGGCGAGCATTAGGTTCCGTCTATTCAGCATGTGAAGCACTCCCTTGTCCTGTTTCTTGTATCGATCGCGATCTAGAGAGGTTTGCGGCGGGGCTCATCGCTTGCCGCCAGCCGCGCGGGCGAAAGCGTATCTGCGGTGATCCCCTGGTCTTGGATCTCGGCGGGAACGCGGTTTCCCGAAATCAGAGCCGCGGCGAGCCGCGCCATGGCCGGCGCGGTCTGGAAGCCGTAGCCGCCCTGGCCGGCCAGCCAGAAGAAACCGGCGACGGCCGGATCGTATCCGACCACCGGGGTCTTGTCCGCGACAAAGCTGCGGAGCCCGGCCCATTTGTGCTCGACCCGCCGGACTTCGATCGTGGTCCGCTGCGCCAGGCGGTCGGCGGCAATCGCGACGTCCATCTCCTCCGGCTGCGCATCGACCGGCGCGCTGGGAGTTTCGTCCGCCGGGGAGACCAGGAGCTTTCCGGCATCCGGCTTGAAATAGAGATCTTCGCGGGCGCCGATCGTCAGCGGCCAGGCGCGCGTGTCCATTTCCGCCGGCGGCGTGATCAGGAACGCGGTG
This sequence comes from Dongiaceae bacterium, assembly GCA_035545355.1. Taxonomy (GTDB): domain Bacteria; phylum Pseudomonadota; class Alphaproteobacteria; order Dongiales; family Dongiaceae; genus Dongia. The sequence goes on along the minus strand of DASZYM010000286.1, from coordinate 17,378 downwards.
CGCCGCTTCGGCACGAGCCCTATGGGGCTTACATGCGCCAGGCCGGCGACGGCATCGCCCCAGGCGCCGGCCGCATTGACGATCGCGCCGGCCCGGAGCTCCGCCGCCCCGGCCAGGATGCGCCAGCCGCTGCCGTCACGCTCGAGCGCCGTGACCGGCGCCTCCAGCATGATCTTGCCGCCGCCGTTGCGCACACGCCGCAGAAATCCCTGCAACAGGCCATTGGTATCGATGTCGCGCGCATCGGGCTCGAATACGCCGCCCCCTTCGACCGCCTCGGGACGCATGGCCGGCACTTTGCCCAGAACCGCGGCCGGGGCGATCCGCGCGACCGAAGGCACGAGCCGATGCGCCGTCTCGAAGGCTCGGTCGAGCAGATCGGCATCGTCGCGGCCGCCGAGATGAAGCGCGCCGCGCGGGCTCAGGATCGGCGCGGCCGCGAAATCCGCGGGCGGCGATTCCAAGAACCCGCGGCTGGCGCGCGAGAGCGCGCGCACCGGCGCGCTGCCGTAGATTTCCGAGAACAAGGCGGCCGAGCGGCCGGTCGCGTGGTAACCGGGCTGCGTCTCGCGCTCGATGATGACGACAGAAGCGTTGGAAACCAGGTTTGCGGCGACGGATGCGCCCGCAATCCCACCGCCGATGACGGCGACATCGAAATACACGGCATCATCCCCGTACTGCGTCGGCGCAAGGATGGCACGCGCGTTTCCTTAGGGTCAACAAAATTTCATATTGGAAAGAGCGTTCCCGACCCGTGATCGTGCGTGCCGGAGCCGCCGGAAGATGCGCGCGATCGTCGTCAGGCGGGCACGGCTTGGCCGTGAAGGTTGAGCAATGTGCTTTGCAGATTTGGATGCGGGCTCGAGCAGACGCCGAGCACCAGCGCATCCTTTCTGCTCACCGCGATATAGGCATGCCCCATGTCGCTGTCGATATAGGTGCTCTCGCCGGTTTGCAGGCGGATCGGTTGATAATGCTCGGTGTGCACCTCGATCGCGCCTTCGAGGACGAAGATGAACTCTTCGCCCGAATGTCGGAGCAAGGGACCGAAGTCGGCGATGGAGCGCGCGCGGACCCGCGTCAGCACAGGTATCATGCGCTTTCTGGTGATATCCGTGCTGAGGTAGAGGTAGTCGTAGTTCGGCGTCGTCTGCCGCAACCCGTCGTCCTTGTGGTTGACCGAGCGCCTCCCCAAGCCGGCGATCTCGGCATCGCCCGAAGCGAGGAACTCGGCGAGGCTCAAGCCGAGCCCCTCGCTGATCTGCAGCAGCTTGTCATAGGTCAGGGACATCTGGTCGTTTTCGACCTTCGACAGCGTGGAGACCGCGACGCCGGTCTGGCGGCTGACTTCCTGCAAGGTCCAGCCGTGCCGCTGGCGGAGGGATTTGAGGTTTTCGCCCAGTTTGGGATGTGACATGGATAGACTCGACCTGTGCGGGATCACTTGTTACGGGCTTAACCAATTCTGCAGTACCAAACAAGTTAGCGGATCGGAAAATTGCCCGCTACATTTTCGCGCGCAAAGAGCCGCGACCCATCGCGAGGATCAGGGGAGACGATGTCAGTGAAAGCACAGTTGGTTCCGACCAGCGTCATCTATCGCAAGCCGGCGGTCGAGAGCGCGGGCGGGGTGGTGGCGGCGCAATCGCGCGACGCGGCGGCGGCCGGCGCCCGCATCCTGGCGGCCGGCGGCCATGCGGTCGATGCCGCGGTGGCGACGAGCCTGGCCTTGGGCGCCGTCGAGCCATGGATGAGCGGGCTGGGCGGCGGCGGCTTCGCCACCATCTGGGACGCCAAGCGCAAGGAGATCCGGTGCCTGGATTATGGAATGGTGGCGCCGGCGGCACTGGATCCGTCCGACTATCCGCTGACCGGCAAGGCCACCGAGGAAGGCTTCTTCGGCTGGCCCGGCGTGGTCGATGACCGGAACATCATGGGGCCCTATTCCATCGCGGTGCCCGGCCTGGTCGCCGGATTGGGACTGGCCCACAAGACGTTCGGACGATTGCCCTGGAGCGATCTGGCGCAGCCGGCGATCGCATTGGCCGATCGCGGCCTGACGCTCGATTGGTACGGCACCGTCTCGCTCGCCGTCGAGGCGAAGCTGCTCGCAAGGTTCGAGGAGACCCGCAAGACGTATCTGCCCGACGGCCGTGTGCCGCCGCCCTGCGACCAGGACGCGATGACCTTCCTGAAGCTCGGCCGGCTGCGCGAGACGCTGCGGCAGTTGGCGGCGGACGGGCCCGACAGGTTCTATGCCGGGGAGATCGGCCGCGCCTTGGTCGAGGATCTGAGCGCGATGGGCTGTCGGCTCTCGCAGCAGGACCTGACCGGCTACCGGGCGCGCTTCATCGACCCGGTCGAAGTCGCCTATCGCGACGCGCGGATCTTCGCCCCGTCGGGGCTGACCGCGGGGCCGACGCTCGCCCGCGTGCTTCAGGGATTGTCCAAGAACCTGCCCGCCGGCAAGAGCGCACCGCGGGCGGAGCACTATCGCGCCTATGCGACGGAGCTGGACCAGGCCTATCGGGACCGCCTTGCCAATATGGGCGAGCAGAAGCAGGAGCCGCGCGCGACCTGCACCAGCCATTTCAGCATCGTCGACAAGGAGGGAAACGTCGTCGCCTGGACGCAGACCTTGCTGTCGCGCTTCGGCTCATTCGTCATGTCGCCGTCGACCGGCATTGTCATGAACAATGGAGTGATGTGGTTCGACCCGGTGCCGGGGAGGCCGAACTCGATCCGCGGCGGCGCCAAGCCGCTCAGCAACATGTGCCCGACCGTGGCACTCTCGGACCGCCTCGGCGCGGTCGCGATCGGCGCGTCCGGCGGGCGCAAGATCATGCCGTCGGTGGCGCAGATCCTCTCCTTCATGGTGGATTTCGGGCTGGATCTCGACGGCGCCTTTCACACGCCGCGCATCGATGTCTCCGGGCCCGGGATCGCGCTGGTGGATCGCCGCCTGGGCCCTGAGACGCTGGACGGCATCGCCGCGACCATGACGGCGGTATTCACGGATCTCGCGCCCTATCCGGCGCAATTCGCCAATCCGAGCGCCGTCCAGGCTGCACCGGACCGCAAGTTCCGCGGCGCAACCGATCTTGCTTCCGCATGGTCCGGCGCCGTGTCGGAGACCGACCTGCCGGCTCTCGCCTGACAGCGCCCGCGTCGAACCGCGCGGTTGGGTGGCCGCCGGCGCCTATCCGAGCCTGGCGTGACGGCGTCCACGCCAGCCGGCGAATCCGAGGCCGCCAAGCGCGGAGACGAAGAGCGACAGGGCCGCGGGAATGGGCGTCGTCGCGAGCGCGATCGAGGTGTTGCTGATATCCGGCGGTGTCACCGCGCTGAAATCCCGGCTCAAGCCGTCGATCAGCAGCGGGTTGAGACCATCCATGAAATAGCTCAGCGTCGTCGCGCCGCCATTATCGGTTCCATTCTGGCCCGCTCCGAAGTCCAGCGTGAGCAAATGGCCGAATGCGTCGGTCGAGAATCCGCCGAATCCCCCGCTCACCGGACCGCTCAGCGTCGCCGCATAAGAACCGGCGGTGATCACGGCCGACGTGATCTGGGTCCAATCCCAGCTCTGCGAAGCGATCCCGGCATTGCCGTTATCGGCAGTGACCTTGAAAGTGATCGCATCGCCCGGGTTTACGCCTGGAATGGTGGGATCGGTATCGGCGGGTTGGCCGCCCACGACACCCGAATATTCCAGGACGACCGGGGCTGCGTCGGCCATGCCGCAGAAGCCGATCGAAACCAGAAGTGCCGCGCCGAGAGCTCGCCCGTAGGTCCAGACCATTCGATGCCTCCCTTGAACCGGTCAAATCCGCTCCAAGCCGAAGCTAATGGTCCCTGGAACGGGCGGCGCTATTCATATGAATAGGTTCGGGGCGCAAAAGTGCTTAATTTGCGCCGCATGCATCCGGAGCGATGCCGGATGACCGCGCGACGCGGCGCCGCCGGGCGACGATAAGGGAATATCGGCGAGCGGCTGATTCTCGGTCAGAGAACGCCGTACTTCTCGTAGACCTCGCCCAGAAGCCGGCCCTGCCGCAGCTCCTCCCGGGTCCGGTTCTCGCTGGTGATCTTGCGTTGCGCCTTCTCGACGACTTCGACCGCGCATTCCTGCGGGATCACCACGACGCCGTCGATGTCGCCGAAAATGATGTCGCCGGTACGGACCTTGACTCCCCCGCAGTCGACGGGCGTGTCGCGCTCGATCATGCGCGCGCGGCCACGGCTGTCGAGCGGGCCGATCCCGCCATGGAACACCGGAAAGGCGAGGCGCTTGATGTGCCGCAGATCGCGCACCAGGCCGTCGGTCACGCAGCCGACGGCGCCGCGTGCGATCGAGGCGGTCGTGAGGAGCTCGCCCCAGGGCGCGATCCGGTCGGTGGGACCGCCGCAGGCCACGACCGAAACGTCTCCGGGCTTCAGATCGTCGAGCATCTCGATCTCGTACTTGTACGGATTCTCATTCTCCTGGACTGCATAGACGCTCGCGAAAAGCCCGGTGCGCGCCCGGCCCATCAGTACGAGCGCGTCATCGACCGGGCGCACGAACGGCCGCATCGCCTGCTGCATCAAGCCGAGCTCGTCCATCACATCGGAGAGCACCGCGGAGTAGAGTTCCTTGGAGAGCTGCTTGAAGTCGAACATGATCCTCGTCGATGCTGTTTTCGCCGGTCGCCGACGGCGAATGGGCCGAGATATAACGTTAAATCATACTAGTCGTCCGAGCTCCGCCGTGTCAATTGCGCGGCGCAGAGCCCCGGCGCAAGATGCCCGCAATGGGCGTGGCTGGCAAAGGGCGGCGACAATCTGCTTGCCAGCGGCGCGGATTACTTGCATCAGGACACGCAGTGCGGAGCAACCGGGATCGGCCCAGCCGTATGAAGTCGAAGGATGATCGTCGCAATTCAAGGCGCAAGCCGCGGACTCGCTCGCTGAAGAGTTCGGGCATCGCGGCCCCGGCGGAGACGAGCTCCTCGGTCGCCAGAGGAAGGCGCGTCGGGACGACCGGGCATGTGACCTTGCGGGACGTGGCGATCGCCGCCGGCGTGTCGCCCATGACGGTTTCGAACTTCATCAACTCGCGTCACGGCGCCGTCGGCGCCGAGACGCGCGCCCGGATCCAGGCCGAAATCGAGCGGCTGGGATATCGGCCGCATACCGTCGCCCGCAATCTGCGGCTGTCGCGGCGGCTTGCCATCGACATGGTCATCCTCGACAGCGCGCCGCTATACCTTGCCGATCCGTTCACCACGCAGATCGTCGCCGGACTCAGCAATTGTCTGAACCGGAATGGATATGGCCTGCAGATCCAGGGCATTTCGCCCGAGGCCTTTCTGCAGTCGCCCCTGGTCCGCAACATCCGCTCCGACGGGATCTGCGTCCTTCTCTCGGGCTCGGACGCGGCGCGCCGCGACGTCATCAAGACGTTGTTGCGCCTGGGGCAGCCGATCGTCGTGTTCCAGGAGACGTTCCGGTTCCAGGGCGCGGACGTCTGCATGATCCGGCAAGCCGATCGCGTCGGCGGCGGTCTCGTCGCCCGGGAGGTGCTGGAGCGGGGCGCCAAGCGCGTCGTCATCCTGGTTCCCGAAACCGAATGGCCGGCGATCGGGGAGCGTGTTGCGGGTGCCCGCGCGGTGATGAGCGCGGCGGCCGCCAAATCGCGGTTCGATATCGTCACCTGCGGCGCCGCGGACTTCCGCGATACCCAGGCGGCCTTGGAACGCCATGTCGAAGCGAACGGCTATCCGGACGCAATTCTCGCGGGCAACGATCAAATGGGGATCGCCGCGATGAAGCATATGATCGCGCGGGGTCGGCACGTCCCGCGCGACGTCGCCGTCACCGGGTTCAATGCCTTCGAGTTTTGGCAATTCACCGATCCGATGCTGACGACCGTTCGTTCGCCGGCATACGAAATGGGCGCTCGGGGCGGCGAAGAGCTCTTGGCCCGCCTGACCAACGGCCGGTTCGAGAGGCATGAGATCGTGTTTCCCGTCGAGCTGCAGCGCGGCGGATCGACCTGATGCGCCCGCCACGCCGCTACTTGTTCACGCGGTGCGCGGCGATGAAGTCCTGATCGACCTCGACGCCGATGCCCGGGCCGTCCGGGATGGCGATGGTGCCGTCGGCGGCTAGGGAGAACCCGCCGCTGGCGATGCCGCGGGTCAGCCTGCTCTGGCTCACGTTGAACTCGAGGAACCGCGCGCGGGGCAGGGCGGCGATCACCTGCAAGCTATAGCCGTTCAGCAGGTCGGTCAGCCACGAATGAGGCACCAGGTCGATATTGGCCTTATGCGCGGCATGGATGAGCTGATGCGCGACCGTCACGCCCCCGCAGCGCGAGAGATCGGGCTGCACCACGTCCACGCAGCCCTCGGAAATCAGGCGGTCGAACTCCCACATCGTGGCGAGCTGCTCCCCGGCGGCGATCGGGACCGGACTGTGCCGCCGGACCTCGGTGTATTCGGCATAGTTCTCGGGATGGATGAAGTCCTCGACCCAGCCGACCTTGTACTCGGCGAGCCATTCGCAGAGCTCGATCGCCTGCCTGAGGCTGCGTGACGGGCCCGGCTTGCTCCAGCCGATCGGATACCAGCCGGGATCGACCAGCAGTTCGCGATCGGGACCCAGCACGTCGCGCGCCGCGGCGACCAGCTCCCGGTCGCGTGCGGGATCCTCGCCGAACACGCCCCAGCCGAATTTCACCGCGCGGAAGCCGAGATCGACATAGCTCTGCGCCGCCTCGGCCATGCCCTCCGGCGTCGACCGGAACAAAGTGGAGGCGTAAGCCGTAATGCGATCGCGGCGCCGGCCGCCGAGCAGCCGGCACAACGGCAGCCCAGCCGCCTGCGCCCGGATCGACCACAGGCAATTGTCGATCGCCGAGATGCAATGCATCGCAATGCCCCTGCGGCCGTAATAGGCGCTGCCGACATAGAGCTTGTCCCACAGGCGCTCGATGTCCAGCGGGTCTTCGCCGATCAGCAGCTCCGACAGCGTCTTGAAGCCGAGCGCGCCCATGCTCTGGCCGGCGATGACCGCGACCGCGGCCGGCGCCAGTGTTTCGACGTCCGCCCAGCCGGTCAGGCCCTCGTCGGTGGCCACGCGCACGATCAGCTGCCAGTCGCCGTTATCCGTGGCGTCGGCGGCGGATGCGCCGTATTGCTCCTCGCCCCGCAGCAGGATCGGCTCGACGGCGGTGATGCGCATTGGATGGCGTCTCCTGCGTGGTCCGAGCGGGCCTCAGGCGGCAAAGCCGCCGTGCCACCAATGCTCGAACGGGTTGGAATGAAGGATGCTCTCGATTGTCTCCTGGCTGACCCGCGGCAGCGCGGTGCCTTCGACCAGCCGGTTGACGTTCCGCAGGCCGGCGATCGATTCCTCGACCTGGGAGAAGGGAAAGTCGGTGCCCCAGAAGATCTTGTTGCGCTCGGTGATCCTGTATTCCTGGGCGGAGATCAGCGTCTGCCAATACTGCCATGGCCGGTAGAACAGGGCCGAGACTTCGCAATAGACGTTCTGGTGCTTGCGCGCCACGACGATGCACTCGTCCATCCAGGGATGGCCCATATGGGCCATGATCACCTTGAGGTCGGGGAACCGGGAGGCCACGGTATCGACCGCGAGCGGCCGCCCGAGCTCGACCGGTGCATTGGCCGCGAAGGTCGTGCCCATATGCAGGGTGAGCGGCAGGTTGTTGGCCACGCAATAGCGATAGACCGGCGTCATGCGCTCGTCGAGCAGGGAGACGCCGTTGTAGATCGGCCCGAACTTCACGCCTTTGAGGCGATAGCCTTCGATCGCCTGCCGCAGCAGGTCCATGTAGTCCGGACGCCTGGGATCCAGGCAGGCGAAGCCGACGAACTTGTCGGGATACTTCTTCACCGCCGCCGCGGTGATCTCGTCGTCGCCGTCGATGCCGGCGGAATCGCCGTAGCGCAACGAGAACACGATCGCCTTATCGACGCCCGACATGGCGGCGTAGACGGTATCCGGATCGGCCTTGGTGCCGACCGAGCCCGGCCGCGAATGCGATGTACCGGCGAAGAACAGCGCGTTCAGGTGACGCTGTTCCCAGAGATTGACGTGACAGTCGATGATCATGGCGAACAGCCGTCCCCGGGGCATGTCGGCCGCGTCCGGCCGATGCATTTAACGATACAGTAGTCCGATCGGCGCGATGCCTTGTCAAGTCGAAAGGAAATCCGGCGCCGCGTCGGCTTGCCTAGTCGATCGGTGTAACGATATAGTGAAACGCATTTCGCACTCCGGAAGCAGGCCGATGGAACGCTGCGATCTTCTCATCAAGAACGCCTACGTCTTGTCGATGGACGACCGGCGCCGGGTCTTTCCCCACGGCGCCATCGCGATCAAGGGCCGCCGCATCGCCGCGGTCGGACCCGAGCGCCTGGTGGTTCCGCAGTTCGCGCCGGAACGTACCATCGACGCCGACGGCGCGCCGGTGCATCCCGGCTTCGTCGAGACCCATGTCCACCTCATGCACACGATCCGCGGCGCTTTCCCCGACGTTTTCAAGAACTACAGCGAGGGTGTGCAACGTTTCGCGCGCTGGTGGGACGCGCTGACCGACGACGACGAGTATGCGGGCTCGCTGCTCACCTGCATCGAGATGCTGCATAACGGCACGACTTGCTTCGCCGAGGCCGGCACGATCTTCGAGCCCGACGTCGCCGCCCTGGCGATGGAGAAGGTGGGCATCCGCGGCGTGCTGGCGGATCCGTTCCTTTGGGATCGCCTGAGCCTGCCGCCGGTCAACCGCGCCCCGGCCAATCTCGACCGTTGCCTGAAACTGATGGGCGGGCAGCTCAAGCGCAACCGGAACGCCGACGGCCTGGTGCGCGGTTACGTGGCCCTGTACGGCGTGGCCTCGGCCTCGGACGAGTTGGAGCGTGCCGGAAAGGCGTGCGCCGACGAGAATGCCGCGATCCTGGCCCAGCACCAGTCTTTCGTCGCGACCGACACCAACGACGACGACCGGCGTTTCGGCGAGCATCCATTGGTGCATTTCGAGAGCCTCGGCATCCTGGGCTCGAACTGCCTGATGTTCCATCTGAACCACCTCCGTCCCGACGAGGTGCGGGCGGTCGAGGACAGCCGGATGTCGGTTGCCTGGTGCCCCGCCGCGTCGATGGTCTCCGGCTCAGGCGGCACGTTTCACGGCTGTCACTCGGAACTCTATCGGCGAGGCGTGAACGTGGCCCTGGGCTCGGATTCGGCAACCCTGGGCTACCGGTTCGATGCAGGGCTGCAGGGCTTCCTCGCGGTCCTGACCGCGCGGGAACGGCTCGGCGACAGGCAGGCGCTGAATTCCGAGGACGCCTTGATCATGGCGACGATCAACGGCGCCAAAGCGCTTGGCATGGAATCCGAGATCGGTTCGCTCGAGCCGGGGAAGAAGGCCGACATCGTCATCCGCACCATGGATATCCCGGAGGCCATTCCCGGGATCAACGTGGCCCAGAGCCTCATCTTCTCCGCCGGCTCTCGGTCGGTCGATACGGTCATCGTCGATGGCGTGATCGTCGTGCAGAAGGGCCGGTGCACCCGGGTCGATGAGTCCCAGGCTTTTCTGGAGGCGCGCAACGCGACCCGCCGCATGACCGAGCGGCTCGGCATCCGCGCCGAGCCGCGCTGGCCCCACGTCGAGTAGCAGGCGGCTGCGTCGGCCGTTCCGGGGCCGCCTTGAATCGATGCGCCGGAGATAGTATAACGTTAAAGCTAGTTCTCACAGGGAGGTCAAAAAAATGTCGAATGAAAATTCCGGATCCGGCCCGAGCATGACCCGCGGCCAGTTCCTGCGCGGCGGCGCCGCGATCGCGGTTGCCGCTTCGGTCTCGACCGCCGCGGCCGTCCCGTCAGCCCTGGCCCAGAGCGCGACGGGCAAGGGCATCCCGGGAAAGAACGGGATCAATCCCGGCAACTACATCGGCGGCGACGGTTCTTATCAGCGCTATCTCGAGAGCGGCATCCGCCTGGGCTACATGCCGAACCCCGGCAATCTCGACAATCCGGGGCCGGACAAGAACTCGGGCTGGAACAGCGACATCCTGCTGGAAGCGCTGAAGCGCGTCGGCATCAACAAGTACGAATATGTGGCCGGTCCGTGGGAGACGATGGTGCCCGGCCTGCAGAGCGGGCGGTTCGACATGCTGCTCAGCGACGTGCACGTGACGCCGGCTCGGGTCGACATCATCGACTTCACCACGCCGGTCTATTGGTACGGCGACATCCTCGTCGTGCCGAAAGGCAATCCGGCGAAGATCCATAGCTGGGAAGACATGGCCGGCAAGAAGATCGGCACCGTGCGCGGCGAGAACTACTCCGAGATGCTGCAAAAGCGGACCGATCTCGGCGGCCTCTCGCTCTACACCGACAACCCGACATTGGCGGCCGACGCCTCCGCCGGCCGGCTCGACGGCATCATGGTCAGCGACACCGAGTTCGTGCCGCTGCTGCATGAGAACCCGGGACTGCAGCTTGAAATCGTCTCGGACTACGTCCCGCATTCCGACCCGATCGACTGGACTCGATTTGGCTGCCGCAAGGGCGAGAACGACATCAACAACGTGGTCAGCCATGCGCTCGGGGAGATGTTCATCGACGGCACCACGCTCCAACTCCTCAAGCGCTACGACATGGGAACTCGGAATCTCTTCATCGTCGTCGGTTCGTAAAGCCGACCGACCGACCGGATCCTCTGCCTCATGGCGCTGAGCGGCTCTCGACGCTCGGAAGAGGATTGCGCTAGACAAGGACCGCCCGACGCCGCGTGCGTCGGGCGGGTTTTTCTTGGTTTCCGGCAACAGGCGGCCTCGTCGCCTGCGTCGATTCGGCGGAGCAGTGCATGGGATTCTACCTGAAGGACGTGCCTGGGATCTTCGAAGGCCTGCTCTGGGGCCTCCGGACCACCGTCATTCTGACCATCTTGATCATGGCGATCGCCATGGTGCTGGCGTTGCCGCTTGCCTTGGCCCGGATGTCGCGTCAAAGGGTGTTCCGCTATCCAGCGACCTTGATCGTGCAGGTGCTGCGCGGTACGCCGATGCTGCTGCAGCTCTTCTATCTCTACTACGTGTTGCCGTTCGCCGGGATCAAGCTCAACCCCTGGCTGGCCGGTATCGCCGGCATGAGCGTCAACGGCGCCGCTTATCTCTCCGAGATCTACCGCGGCGGCATTCAGGCGATCGATCACGGGCAGACCGAAGCGGCGCTCTCGATCGGCATGTCGCGATACCAGGTGATGCGCATCGTCGTGCTGCCGCAGGCCTTCAAGATCACCATTCCGCCGATCTCGAACCAGTTCATCGGCCTCTTCAAGGACACGTCGCTGCTCTCGATCCTGACCATCCAGGAGTTGATGTATACCGGCCAGATCATGGCCGCGACGTCGTTCCGGTTCATCACCATCTTCAGCATCATCATGCTGATGTATCTGGCCGTCTGCTGGCCGACCGCGACGATGATCGACGTGCTGGAGCGCCGCCTGAAGTCGCTGCCGCCGGAGAACAGCCCGCGGCGGCTGAAGTCGCGTTTCATGTAGACTGGGCGGGACCGGCAGGAGAGAGCATACCGACCGATGATTCGTCTGGAGAACGTCCGTAAACGGTTTGGCGAGACCGAGGTTTTGCGCGGCATCAATCTCGAGGTGCAGCGCGGCCAGCGGCTCGTGGTCATCGGCCCGAGCGGCAGCGGCAAGAGCACGCTGCTGCGCGTCATCAACCATCTGGAGCCGATCGACGACGGCCTGATCTATCTGCACGGCAAGCCGGTTTTCGGCCGCACCGCCGATGGGCATCTCATGAAGGTGCACGACGCCGAGGTCCGGGCGGTGCGCGAGAAGATCGGCATGGTGTCGCAGCGCTTCAATCTCTTCCCGCACATGTCGGTCATCGACAACATCATGGTCGGCCCGGTGAAGGTGAAGAAGGTCCCGCCGGCCGAGGCGTTCGAGCGGGCCAAGAGCCTGCTGGCCCGCGTCGGCCTGGAGCAGAAGACCTTCGCCTTTCCCAGCGAGCTCTCCGGCGGCCAGCAGCAGCGCGTGGCCATCGCCCGCTCCCTGGCGATGGATCCGGATGCGATCCTGTTCGACGAGGTCACCTCGGCGCTCGACCCCGAGCTGGTCGGCGAGGTGCTCAGCGTCATGCGTGACCTCGCAAGCCAGGGCACGACGATGGTCATCGTCACCCACGAGATGAAGTTCGGCCGCGACGTCGCCGACCGGGTCATCATGATGGACCATGGCCAGATCGTCGAGGAGGCCGCCCCCGATCAGCTCTTCACCAATCCCCAGAGCGATCGGACGCGCGCCTTCCTCAGGGACATACTGGACCGCTAGACCCCGAGCCCGAGCCGAAAGGGCCGGCGCGTTAACGGAAATTCCGCTTTGCGACCAACTATTTGTGAGGTTTCGCGGCGGATTGTGCCTGTCGGCGGGGCGGTCTAACCTGCTGAAAGTGCCGGACCTTGCGGGCACTGGAGGCGTCGGTCCGATGCGTACAGCCAGTCGCGAGCAGATCGTCGACACCTCGGAAGACATCCGCGCCGTTCGAAAGCGGCGACGCCGGTCGTTCCTGCGCATCGGCATCCCGATCCTCGGCGTCTTCCTCGTCATCGTCGCCATTATCGGCATCGCCATCTTCTCGCACTATGCCAACCGGCGCGGCGTGCTCGGCCTCTCCGACGACCTGCTGGCGACGCAGGATGCGCAGATCGCCCAGCGCGTGGCGGCGTTCGTCGATCCCTGCGAGCGAACGCTGCGGCTGATGCGCGACATCGTGGCCGATACGCCTCCGGCCGCCCGCTTGGTGGTCGCCGAGCGCTTTGCCGTCGGCGCGCTTCGGGAGCTGCCGCAGATCGCGTCGCTCTATGCCGGCGATGCGGACGGCAACTTCCTGATGGTGCGCCGGCAGGATGGCGGCGGCTTCGAGACCAAGCAGATCGCGAACGATCCCGGCAACCGCCATGTCACCTTCGTCGACCGCGACGCGGACTTCCAGGAGACCGGCCGCCACGAGGATCCCAGCGACACCTTCGATCCGCGCACCCGGCCGTGGTACCAGGGTGCGCTCTCCGGCGGCGACGTCTTCTGGACCGGAATCTATGTCTTCTTCAGCGACCACAAGCCGGGGATCACCGTCTCCACCCCCGTGCAGAACAGCAGCGGGGGCAAGCAGGTGCTCGGGGTCGATATCACGCTTGCCGAATTGTCGAAGTTCCTCGGCAGCCTGGAGATCGGCAAGGCCGGGCGCGCCTATATCATCGACGGCGACGGCCATCTCATTGCCGCGCCGGACAAAGCGGCGCTCGATGTGCCGGTCGGACCGGGCGAGACGGTGCCCAAGCGGATCGATCAGCTCGGGGACAAGACGCTGATCGCCGCCTTCGATCGGTTCCGGGTCGAAGGCAAGGGCCGGCGGACCATCGTCATCGACGGCACGAACTATATTTCGAGCGCCACGCCCTTGCCGGAGCGCGGCCGCGACTGGTGGGTGCTCATCGTCGTTCCGGAGAACGATTTCATCGGCTTCGTCGCCAGCAACAACCGGGTCGCCCTGGCGATGTCCGGCATCATCGTGCTGGCGGTGATCGTGCTCGCCGCCTTGCTGGTGCGGCAGGGGCTGCGGTCGGACCGCTCGGTACGCCGGATGGCGGAACGCAGTCATGCGATCGCCCAGGCAAGCGCCGCTTATGCCACGATCTCGGAACGGATCGCCGCTCGCGACGGGCAATGTGCAAATGCCGCGGCGGAGAGCCTCGCCGACCTGACCGGCGCCTCGCGCGTCAGTATCTGGTCGCTCGCGCATTCCGGCCAGCTCCTGCGTTGCATCGACAGTTTCGATCTGGAGCGCCAGGGGCATGCGAGCGGCTTCGAGCTCCATCGGCGCGAGCTGCCGCAATTCTTCGAGGCGCTGCAGAGCGGGGCCGATCTCACCGCGGCCGATGCCAGGAAGGATCCGCGGACGGCGCACTTCTACAACGCGATGATGCAGCCGTTCCGCAGCCAGTCCCTCAGCGTCGCGCCGTTGCGCCGGGCCGGCCGGATCATCGGCGCGATCTGCATCGAAGACGCACGGAGGGATGTCCGGTCGCCGGAGACCGTCGAGACCTTGAACACCATCGGCGCCATGCTGGCATCGACGCTCGATATCGAGGCCGACGGACCGCCGAGCGCCGAGGCGCGGCCGGCGAAGCAAGGCGAGCGATCGCCGATCCGGTTCGCCTCCAGCGATATCGCGCTCTCCGCCGCGGAGCGCGCCGACCTGAATGCCGAGCTGCATGCCGAGGTCGGCGCCATGGTGCTGCGGGTCTCCGGCGCTCTGGCGCTGGCCAAGCGGATGGCGGATGGCGAAGGCGCCCTGGCCCAGTGGATGGCCGAGGTCATCCAGGACGCGGCGGCGGAGCATGCGATCGGCTATGTGAAGCTGGTCGGGCAGCAGGTCATCGCGGTCGCCGGCTTCGAGCCGGACGGCGAGGATGCGATGACCAGGATGGCCACCTTCGCCGTCGATATCCGCGATCAGCTCCTGCAGCGCCTCGATTCCGCGCGGATGGGCGCCGAGTTCAGGATCGGACTGGCTTTCGGCCCGTGCTTCGGCGGCCTGCTGGGGCACAAGCACGACCATTTCAATCTCTGGGGCGAGGCGATCGAGCTGGCGGATGTCATGGCGCGGACCGCGGCACCGGGCGCGGTGCAAGCCAGCGAGAGCGCCTATGCGAGACTGCGCAAGGACTTCCTGTTCCGCCCGCGGGGCAGCTTCTACCGGCCCGGACTGGGTGACTCCCGCACCTTCGTTCTGGCGGGGCAGTTGTGACCGGGCGCGCCGTCTCGGCCGCGCGCCTGCCGGGCCTGCGGGTGCTGGCCTGGATCGGCCGATGGACCCGCCTTCGCCTCCATTTTGCGCTATCGCTGATGGCCATGGCGGCGGGCGTGCTGTTCGAATCCGTCATGGTCTGGTCCTGGCGCCGGCCGACCCGGATGGAGCTGCGCCGCATCCTGAGGCAGACCGTCGGCGGCAGCCTCGCCGCGACGATCGTCGTCGCCGCCATCGTCGGCCTGGGTGTCGTCTATCAGGCGTTCTATTGGCTGCGTGTCGCGGGCGAGGAGGGGTCGATCGGCACCATCCTGGTGACGGTGCTGCTCCGCGAGGTCCTGCCGCTGCTGGTCGGGGTCATCTTGCTCGGCCGCAGCGGATCGATCAATCTGATCGAGCTCGGCGACCTGCAGCGCAGCAAGCAGTTCCACGCGCTGTTGCGCCAGGGGATCGATCCCTTCAATTTCCTGATCCTGCCGCGCGGCATCGCCTTCGCGCTGGCATCCTACACCCTTGGGATCGTCTTCGTGGTGGTGATGCTTCTGGTCGGCTATTCCGCCGCGGCGCTTCTGAGTGTCGTCCAGGAATCCATCTGGGCCTTCCTGGACGACTTCCTGAGCGCGACCGGGCCGCGCGACTTCATCATCTTCCCGGTCAAGATGCTGGCCATCGGCCTGATGATCGCCGTGACGACGTCGCTGACCGCCTTGTCCGCGGGTCCCGCCGAGGATGTCGGCCATCTCACGGCCCGCGGCTTCGTCCGCGGCATGTTGGCGATCATGATGACCAGCGGCTTCCTCAGCCTGGCGGCCTGAACATGGATGAACCGGTCCTCGCCCTCTCGCAGGTCGCTTGTCCGGAGCTGTTCGGCCGCTTCGGGCAGACGAGAGCCGAGCTCACGGTCGCGCCGGGAGATCTGATCCTGGTGGATGCGCGCGACGCGACGCTCGCCGCGGATTTCGCGGACCTCTGTTGCGGCGTGCGGCAGCCGGACGAGGGCGCGGTCCAGTTCCTGGGGCATGACTGGGCGAGCCAGCCGCACGAGACGGCGGACGCCTTGCGCGGGCTGATCGGCCGCGTGCTGGCGGAGCCGGGATGGCTGCCGTTTCTCGACGCGACGAACAACGTCCTGCTGCCGCAGCTCTATCACACGCGGGAAACGCTCGACGCGCTTCGCGAGCGCGCGGCCGGCCTTGCCGACGAGTTTGGCCTGCCCGGGCTGCCGGGCGGGCCGATCCAGCGGCTGGCGCCGGAAGACCTGGCGCGCGCGGGTTTTGTCCGGGCGTTCCTGGGCCGGCCGAAGCTGGTGGTCCTGGAAAGCCCGGTGCAGGGCCTGTTCGGCGACATGGTTTCGCCGTTGCTGCGCCGGATCAACGAGGTGCAGGATCGCGGCGGCGCTGCGATCTGGCTGACGCGCAGCCGGCTGGTCTGGGACGATCGGAGTTTCCCGGCGACCCAGCGCCTCCGGCTGAGCCACCAGGGACTGACGGTGGTGGAATCGCGACGATGATGCGGGTGCGATACACGGACGAATGGGTCGGCGCCCTGGTCATCGCCGCGATCGCCGTTCTCGCCGTGGCGATCCTCCAGGCCGGGGTCCTGCGCGACTGGTTCAAGTCGACCTCGGAGCTGCGCCTGATCCTGCCGGAATCCGGCCTCGCCGGGCTGGACGTCGGCAGCGATATCGAGATTCTCGGCACCAAGGCGGGCGTGGTCCGGCGCATCGTGCTCGATCCCGACCACCAACCCTATGCGATCCTCGAAATCGACCAGCAGGCCACGGCCTTCATCCGGCGCGACAGCACGGCCGTCATCCGGCGGCAGTTCGGCGTCGCGGGTGCGGCTTACGTCGACATCTCGCGCGGCTCGGGCGCGCCCATGGACTGGACCTATGCCGTGATCGAGGCGACCACGGAACGCGGTCCGACCGACAGCATCAGCGCGCTGATCGACGAGGTACGACAAAAGGTCTTTCCGATCCTGGACAATACCGGGCGGGTCACCCAGGGCCTCGCCGAGATCGTGGACCGCACCAATCACGGCGAGGGCAGCGTCGGACGCCTGCTTGTCGATGAGACCCTCATCCATCAGACGGAGACCGCGGTCGGAACGGCGCAGGACGCGATGAAGTCCCTCACCGTGCTGTTCGGCCAGCTCCAACAATCGGCGCAGAACCTGCAGGACGTGACGCGGAAGGCCGGCGGTCCCGACGGCGTCCCCGCCGTGCTGAAGCGCACGCAAGAGACGCTCGCGACGCTCCAGCAAGTCCTCGGCAAAGTCGGACAGTCGTCGACCCGGATGCCGGCGATCGCCAAGAACGTCGAGGACAGCACGGCGAACCTGCCCGCTTTGCTCACGCAGTTGCAGGTGACGACCGCCGAGCTCAACAAGCTGGTCGGTCAGTTGCGCGGTTCCTGGCTGCTGGGCGGCGGCGCGCCGGAGCAGCAGCCTTCGCAGTTCTCGCCGTCGCAGGTCGTGCCGTGAGCCTGTCCGGGCGCTGGCTGTTGCTTCTGTTGCTGGTCGCTGCCT
>DASZYM010000285.1:0-4211 GCA_035545355.1 Dongiaceae bacterium | reverse complement strand
GAGCGCGACATCTACAAGGCCGCCGGCACCGAGTTCAACATCGGCTCGCCCAAGCAATTGGGCGACATCCTGTTCGAGAAGCTGAAGCTCGGCGATGGCGGCAGGAAGGGAAAGACCGGCGCCTATGCGACCGGCGCCGACATCCTCGAGGAGCTCGCGGTCAATTCGGGCCATCCGCTGCCGCGCAAGGTCCTCGACTGGCGCCAGCTCTCCAAGCTGAAGAGCACCTATACCGACGCACTGCAGCAGCAGATCAGCCCCAATACCGGCCGCGTCCATACGTCCTACGCGCTGGCGGCGACCTCGACGGGACGGCTCTCGTCGAACGACCCCAACCTGCAGAACATCCCGATCCGCACCGAGGAAGGGCGCAAGATCCGCCATGCCTTCATCGCCGAGCCGGGCAACAAGCTGATCTCGGTCGACTATTCGCAGATCGAGCTGCGCCTCGCCGCCGAGATGGCCGACATCCCGGCGCTGAAGCAGGCCTTCCAGGACAATCTCGACATCCACGCGCTGACCGCGAGCCAGGTCTTCGGCATCCCGGTCGAGGGCATGGACCCGATGGTCCGGAGACGGGCCAAGGCGATCAATTTCGGTATCATCTACGGCATCTCGCCCTTCGGCCTCGCGGCCCAGCTCGGCATCCCGCAGGCCGAGGCGAAGAGCTATATCGGCGCCTATTTCGCGCGCTTCCCCGGCATCCGCGACTACATGGAGCGCACCAAGCAGATCGCGCGCGAGCAAGGCTATGTCACGACCCTGTTCGGCCGCCGCTGCCACGTGCCCGGCATCAACGACAAGAACCCGGCACGGCGCAGCTTCATGGAGCGCGCGGCGATCAACGCGCCGCTGCAAGGCACCGCCGCCGACATCATCAAGCGCGCCATGATCCGCATGCCCGACGCCTTCGCCGCGAAGAAGCTCGCGGCGAAGATGCTGCTGCAGGTGCATGACGAGCTGGTCTTCGAAGCCCCGGCCGCGCAAGCCGAGGAAACCGCCGAAGTCGCCCGCAAGGTGATGGAAGGCGCCACGCTCCCGGCGCAGAAGCTCTCGGTCCCCCTGACCGCCGAAGCCGGCATCGCCGACAACTGGGCCGAGGCACACTGACCGATCGCGGCGCGGCCGAAAATTCTTGATTCTCCGCCACGGTTCATGATATGTTCCAGGGACATCGCGCGTATTCGGCGCCGACCTCTGTCGGCCTCCCACTTACACCGGACTTACACGGAATCGAGAATCCAGGGGCCCGGCGCCGGCGACATCGAGGGGCATAAAAGCGTTCAAGGTCAAAGGCTTGCGCCGCTTCGACCGCCCCTAAACCGAGGCGGGGCCGGTTAAGTCGACGGCCGCTACACGCGACCCAGATTCTCCAGCCGCTTGATGCGGTCTTCGATCGACGGATGCGTGGCGAAGAGCGCCGGCGTGCCGCCGCTGAACTTGCGCAGCGGGTTCACGATGAAGAGGTGCTGGGTGGCGCGGTTGCCGATCTCGGGCCCCTGGGTTTCGCCGGCCTCCAGCACTTGCAGCGCGGAGATCAGGCCGACGGGGTTGCGCGTGAGCTGCACCGAGGTGGCGTCGGCCAGGTATTCGCGCTGGCGCGAGACCGCGAGGCGCACCATCTGCGCGGCGATCGGCGCCAGGATCATGAAGACGACCATGATGACCAGCACGATGATCGCGGCCCCGCCGCCGCTTTTGCGGTCGGAATTGCTGGAACGGCTGGAGCGATAACCGCCGAACTGCGTCATCCGGAGCACGACGTCGGCGACCAGGGCGATCAGGCCGACCATGATGCCGACCGCCGCCATGTAACGGGTGTCGAGGTTGAGCACATGACCCATCTCATGCGCGACCACGCCCTGGAGCTGCTCGCGGTTCAGCGTGTTGAGGAGACCGCGCGTGACGGCGATGGCGGCCTTCTGCGGCGAGAGGCCGGTCGCGAAGGCGTTGAGCGCATCGGTCTCCATCACATAAACCTTGGGCTTCGGCAGGCCGGCCGCGATCGCCATCTCCTCCACCACGTTGTGCAGCACCGGCTCCTGGTCGGCGGTGACTTCCTTGGCGCCATTCATCGACAGCACCACCTTGTCGCCGGCGAGCAGGGTCACCGCCGCGGCACCCATGCCGATGCCGGAGAAGATCAGGCCGCCGAGGATGCCGAGCCCGCTGATCGCGAGGAGCTGGAACTGGCTGGCGCCGGAGCCCCAGGCATCGACCGCCCAGCCGAGCACATAGCCGACCAGAAAGCCGAGCACGATGAGGAAGAGGATCAGCACCCAGGTCTTGCGCCGGTTGGCCCGCTGCGCCGCCACGAAATCCGTGCTGTTGACCCGCAGCACCGGCGGCGCGGACGGCGTTGTTGATGATGGCGTCGGTGACAACGGCGGCGCAGCGTTATGGTCACCCCAGGGACCGCTCATGATGAGCGTCCTGTCTTTAGCTCGTCATCCTCCGCGAAGGCGGAGGATCCACGAGTTTGCATCCGACGCACGAGAGAAACTCGTGGATGGTCCGCCTTCGCGGACCATGACGATGCTAAAACAACAAACATTGGAGTCAGCGCAGGTTGACCTTCGGCGCGGTCTCGACCGCGGCGCGCTCGGCATCGGAGACGCGCCAGAGCTCGGCATTCTTGAAGCCGAACCGGCCGGCGATCAGGTTGCCGGGGAAGCTCTGCACCGCGGTGTTCATCGAAGTCGCGGTGTCGTTGTAGAACTGCCGCGCGAAGCCGATCTTGTTCTCGGTGCTGGAGAGTTCCTCCATCAGCTTCTGCACGTTGGTATTGGCCTTCAGGTCCGGATAGTTCTCCGCGAGCGCGAACATGCGCCCGATCGAGGCGGTCAGCGTGCTCTCGGCGGCGATGGTCGCCGGCGTCGCACCGGCGGCGCCGGCGCCCGGGTTCGCCTTGACCGCGCTGTTGCGCGCCTCGACCACCTGGCGCAGCGTCTCCTGCTCGTAGCCCATGTAGTCCTTGACGCTCTCGACCAGGTTCGGGATCAGGTCGTAGCGGCGCTTCAACTGGATGTCGATCTGGCTCCAGCCGTTCGCGACCTGCGTCTTCAAGCCGACCAGCCGGTTATAGGTCATGATCACCCAGATCACGACCACCACGGCCAATGCGATGATGATCCAAACTGCCGTCATGGATTTCCCCCGTCCCGGCGCCATCCCCCGCGCGTGTCGCAGAGCGTGCCGGAAAGCGGATGGGCGCGCAACCCGTCGCGCGTCACCCCGGGCTCGACCCGGGGGTCTCCGTCCGCGTGTGGCTCCTGCTTCCACATCGTCATGCCCGGGCTCGACCCGGGCATCTGGCGCCGTCGCTGTCTCCTAGGAATTGATCGTGTCGTACAGGTCCTTCCAATCCGGATTCATCGACTGGATGAGATCGATCTTCCAGGCGCGGGGCCAGCTCTTGATGTTCTTTTCGCGCTGGATCGCCCGGATGATTTCATCGTGCCATTCATAGAAGACGAGGATCTTCAGATTATAGCGCTTCGTGAAACCCGGGATGGCGCCTTCGCGGTGCTGCCAGGCACGCGTCGGCAGCTTGCTGGTGACGCCGATGTAGAGCACGCCGTTCGGCTTGTTCGTCGTGATGTAAACCCAGCCGCCCTGCTCTTGCATGCATCGAGCGTGTCGGTGCCGAGTTCCTGCGTCAAGGCTTGTGTCATTTCGTCATGCCCGGGCTTGACCCCGGGCATCTTTGTCCGAGTTTCACGCGGCACGAGACCCCCGGGTCAAGCCCGGGGGTGACGATGTGGAAAAGGGGAGAGCTTCACGCGGCACGAGACCCCCGGGTCAGGCCCGGGGGTGACGATTTGAAATCAAGCACTCGCCCGGATGAAATCGCGGACCAGCGGAAACACCTCGGCTTCCCAGCGTTTGCCGCTGAAGACGCCGTAATGGCCGGCGCCGGTTTGCAGGTGGTGGCGCTTCATCGCGGGCTTGAGGCCGGCCAGCAGATCATGCGCGGCCACCGTCTGGCCCACCGGACAGATGTCGTCCTTCTCGCCTTCGACCGTGAGCAATGCCGTCTTGCGGATGGCGCGCAGGTCGAGCTTCTTGCGGTTGAAGGTCATCTTGCCCAAAGGCAGCGCGTGCTCCTGGAACACCGTGCGCACCGTCTCGAGATAGAACTCGGCGGGGAGATCGGAGACCGAGAGATATTCGTCGTAGAACGCCTTGATGGCGTCCGCGCGTCCCCAGTC
>DASZYM010000284.1:0-6231 GCA_035545355.1 Dongiaceae bacterium | reverse complement strand
TATATCCATATCGGCCAGGCCGCGACGACGCTCTCCGGCGGCGAGGCGCAAAGGGTGAAGCTCAGCAAGGAACTGTCGCGGCGGGCGACCGGGCGGACCCTGTACATTCTGGACGAGCCCACGACGGGGTTGCATTTCGAGGACGTGCGCAAGCTGCTGGAAGTGCTGCACCAGCTCGTAGACCAGGGCAACACGGTGGTGGTGATCGAGCACAATCTCGAAGTCATCAAGACCGCGGACTGGATCATCGACCTGGGGCCGGAAGGCGGCGACAAAGGCGGCCGCATCGTCGCGGCGGGCACGCCGGAGACCGTGGCGCAGACGGCGGGGAGCTATACCGGGCAATACCTCGCGCCGCATCTGACGCAACGGGCGAAGAAGAAGCGGGCTTAGGCGGTTTGGCGCGCTGGTTCTTCGTACGGCGCGAGGCTGGCCGGCGATTCGAGTGACCTAATCCAGCGCGCTCAAGCCTTCGCCGTCACCACCCAGATGCCGGCGCCGAGCAGGACCTTGCCGTCTTTCTGGAGCGGCGTGAGGGCGGCGCGCATGGAGGCTTCGGCCTTGGCGCGGGTTTCCGGCGGCGCGCCCTTGAGCGCGCGGCTGGCCGGGCCGATCTCGAGACAGTTGGCCATCGCCTCCTCCAGGCCCTTGCCGGAGCCGACATCGAGCTGGAGATCGACCGGCTCCAGCGCGATCGCTTTGAAGCCGGCGGCGCCGAGGATCCGCTTCACGCGCGCCGGATCGGCGAAGGAAAACGGGCCGGGATCTTCCGGGCCGAGCTTGGGCGACGGCGGCACGAAATCCTGCACCGCGGCCAGCAGCGTGGTGATCAGCGCATTCTCCTTCGGCGTGCGGAAGCAGGAGAAGGCCAGGCGGCCGCCCGGGCTTCCTGTGGCGGGCTTCAGCGCGGCATGCAGGTTGGTAAAGGCGCGCTCCGGTTCCGGGAAGAACATGACGCCGTGGCGCGAGAACAGCAGATCGGCCGCACCGGGCTCGAAGGCATAGGTGGTGGCGTCGGCCTCGACGAAGCCGAGCGCGGGATTGCCGGCGCCGCGTTCCTTGGCGCGGTCGAGCATCGGTTTCGAGACATCGACGCCGAGCACCCGTCCCGCGGGGCCGACCCGCCCTGCCAGATCGAGGCTGGTGGCGCCGCAACCGCAGCCGATATCGATCACCCGCTCGCCGGGCGCGACCGCGGCGCGGACCAGCGCCGTGTCGGAGATCGGCTTCATGGTGACGTCCCAGGATTGCTGCCGGGCGGTCCAGGAGCGGCCGCCCTCCTGGTTCCAGTATTCGATCTGGTCGGGGATCGCCCGGCTGTCCGGTTCCCGGCTCATGACGCTTCCTGACGCATGCGGATGGAGTCCTTATGCTATGGAGAAGCCGACGAGATGGACCATATTAGCGGATTAGGGGATGGCGATGTACAAGCTCTACTGGTCGCCCGGCAGCGCCGCCATGGCGCCCCAGGCCTTGCTGAACGAGATCGGCAAGCCGGTCGATTTCATCAAGATCGACGACGACAAGAACGAGCAGAAGAGCGCGGCCTATATGCGGCTCAATCCGCATGGCCGCGTGCCGACTTTGGTCTATGACGGCGACAAGATCATGTATGAGAGCGCCGCGATCTGCCTGTTCCTGACCGAGCGGCATCCGGAGATCGGCCTCGCGCCCCGGCCCGGCGATCCCGACCGCGCCTTGTTCCTGCAATGGATGGCCTATCTCACCAACACGCTGCAGGAGGCGCTGATGCATTACTGGCACGCCAACTACTTCGTCGATGGCGATGCCGAGCAGAAGCTGGTGGTGCGCAAGGCCGAGGCGCGCAGCGACGAGATGTTCGGCTTCCTCGACGGCGTGCTGGCCAAGTCGGGACCGTTCCTCTGCGGGAAGAATTTCTATGTCTGCGACTACTACGCGGCGATGATCGCGCGCTGGACGCGCAAGATGGGCAAGCCGGCGATCAGCCATCCGGAGATCCGCCGCCTGGTGCGCCACTGCCTGGCGCGCCCCGCCTACGCCAGGATGCTGAGCCAGCAGGGCATCGATCAGGCGGCGTAGCCCCAAGACCTCATGCCCGGCGTGACCCGGGCATCCAGTTCCAATTGGCACGAGGTCCCCGGATCGAGTCCGGGGATGACGGGCGGGTCAGTTCAGGAACCGCACGCCGATCTCGGTGCCACGGGCGCGGACGCGCTCGCATTCGTGGCTGGTGCCGTCGTTGAACAGCAGGGTGAAACTGCGCGGCACCGCCAGCAGATCAGCGACCTGCAGCTTCGCGCCGGTATCGGAGACATCGCGCACGAAGCAGTCGATCACGCTCTGCTTCTTGTTGAAGACGATCTTGGCGCTCTTCAGCGTCTTCTTGCGCAAGGTGATGCGCCGGTTGGAGCCGCCCTCGGCGGCGATGGTCTGGTTATCGACCATGATACGCTCTCATCCCTCTCCAGGCCCGGTGGTCCATGATATGTAGCCCGACTCGGGACACCGGCAAGCGCGCCGAACCGCCGCGCTTCTATGGACTTAAGTAAAGAGATTACACTATTGAACCAGGATTGATGGTTAACGCAATGACAGTTCACGACAGCATCCGGAAGGCCCCGGTCCATGTCATCGGCGGGGGCCTGGCGGGCAGCGAGGCGGCTTGGCAGCTCGCCGGCCTGGGGGTGCCGGTCGTCCTCCACGAGATGCGCCCGGTGCGGGGCACCGACGCCCATAAGACCGATGCCTGCGCCGAGCTGGTCTGCTCGAACTCCTTCCGCTCGGACGATGCGGAGAACAACGCCGTCGGCTTGCTGCACCGCGAGATGCGGGAGCTGGGATCGCTGATCCTGGGCGCCGCGGACCGGCACAAGCTCCCGGCCGGCGGCGCGCTCGCGGTGGACCGCGAGGCCTTCGCCGCGGAAGTCACCCGCATGTTGCGCGACCATCCGCTGATCGAGATGCGGCGGGAGGAGATCACCGGCTTGCCGCCGGCCGATTGGAGCAGCGTGGTCATCGCCACCGGACCGCTGACCGCGCCGGCTCTGGCCCAGGCGATCCTCGATGCGACCGGCGAGGCCGCCTTGAGCTTCTTCGACGCGATCGCGCCGATCGTGCATAAGGAGAGCATCGATTTCGACCAGGCCTGGTTCCAGTCGCGCTATGACGAAGCCGGGCCCGGCGGCGACGGCGCCGATTACATCAACTGCCCGTTCCACCGGAAGGACGACTACCTCGCCTTCCATGCGGCGCTGCTCGCCGGCGAGAAGACCGATTTCAAGGACTGGGAGAAATCGACGCCCTATTTCGAAGGCTGCCTGCCGATCGAGGTGATGGCCGAGCGCGGGCCGAAGACCTTGTGCTTCGGCCCGATGAAGCCGGTCGGCCTCACCGATCCCAAGACCGGGCGGCGGCCCTATGCGGTTGTCCAGCTTCGGCAGGACAATGCCCTTGGCACGCTGTACAATATGGTCGGGTTCCAGACCAAGCTGAGGCATGGCGAGCAGGTGCGGATCTTCCGCATGATCCCCGGATTGGAACGCGCCGAATTCGCGCGCCTCGGCGGCTTGCATCGCAATACGTTCATCAACAGCCCTCGCCTGCTCGACCAGGGCCTGTGTCTGAAGCAGCAGCCGCGGCTGCGTTTCGCGGGCCAGATCACCGGCGTCGAAGGCTATGTCGAGAGCGCCGCCATCGGCCTGCTCGCCGGCCTCTTCGCCGGGCGCGAGCGCCTCGGCCGGTCGCTGGACGCACCGCCGCCGACCACGGCCTTGGGCGCCCTGCTCGCCCATATCACCGGCTCGGCGGATGCCAGGACCTTCCAGCCGATGAACGTCAATTTCGGCCTGTTCCCGGAACTGCCGATGCCGGCGGGGCTGAGCAAGTCCGAGCAGCGCGTCTGGCGTGCGGAGCGCAAGCCGAAGCTGGCGCGCCGCGCCGCCGAGGATCTCGCCGCCTGGCAGGCCCGCAGCGGGCTCGATGACGGCCGCAGACTGGCCGCCGCCTCATGAGGCGCGGCGCCGCCCGGTGGTGGATCGCAGGGTCGACCGCGGGACTGATCGGCCTTGCTTTGCTGCAGGCGGCGCCGGCAGGCGCGGAGCCCGAGTTCACGATCTACTACCACGAACGGGCGCCCTATTCGACGAAGCAGCCGGATGGCAGCGTGCGCGGGGTGCTGGCCGACATCACCGACGAGATCATGAAGACCGCCGGCATCGCCTTTCGCTGGCGCGACCTGCCGAGCGCACGGCAGATCGAGGTGATCAAGCGCAACGATGCGCCCGCCTGCGCGATCGGCTGGTTCAAGCGGCCGGACCGCGAGGCCTTCGCCAAGTTCACCGCGCCGATCTACCATGATCCGCCGACCGTCGTCGTCGCCCGTGCCGACGACGGGAGATTCGCCGGCACGCCGACGATCGACACGCTGTTCCACGACAAGAGCCTGCTGCTCCTGATCAAGACCGGCTATTCCTACGGCGCGGAGATCGATGCGAAGATGGCGTCGGAGGCGCCCAATCTCCGCCGCGATCCCAGCGACAACCGCGCGATGGTCGTCATGCTGAGCCGCAAGCGGGTCGATTACATGATCATGGCGGAGGAAGAGGCGAAGGTGCTGCTCGCCGACCCCGAACTCGGCAAGGGCATCGCCATCTATCACCTCGGCAGCGCGCCCCCCGGCGAGCTGCGCTACCTGATGTGCAGCCGCTCGGTCCCCGATGCGTTGATCGCCCGGATCAATCAGGCGATCCAGCCGCCGCAATAGCGCTCGGTCTGTCGTCTTCAGACGCCGATCGCCGAGAGCCGCGGCACGTGGTCCTGCATGAAGCGGATCATCACCGCTTCCACCAGGCAGGCCTTGCGCGATTCGTCTTCGTCGGGCGGACAGCGGTGGGTGAGCGTGGCGGCGAGGGCCAGCCGGTCCTCGAACCAGTGATCGATGCAGCGGCTCAAGGTGGATTCCGTCGCCTCGCTGCGGCAGTTCGCGACACCCTTGCTGACGATGGTGCGGCTGAGCGCGCGGATCATGGCGTCGCCGCCGGTCCAGAACCCGGTCGGCAGGGGCGCGGTATCGGTCATCCGATGCATCACGTCGATGAACGTGTTGCCCATCGCCACGCAATCGAGGTAGTCGCCGAATTCCTCATGGAAGGCGCAATGCGTGCGGCCCTCGCCGCTGTCGTCGAAGGCCGTGGTGACGCGCTCGCGCAGGCAGCGATCGAAGGATGCCGCCACGGCCGCGCGGCTTTGGCAGGCATCGGCGAGGCTCACCAGCATCTGGTTCTGCAAGGTCACGAATTCCGGCTCGAAGAACCGCAAAGGCTGGTGATCCTTGCCGTCCTTATCCGCATTGCTCGCGGTCGGCGAATCCGGCCCCGCCTGTTGGCAGGCGGCCAGGATCAGCGCGGCAAAGATGAGCGAGAGGATACGCATGCTTGCCTGTGGAAGCAGCCCAGGAGGGCAAACAGATCATAGCCGAGCGGATGGTACAATCACCGCACCGCGACAAGGCACGGCAGAGCGCTATTTCGTGCCGAACAGGCGGTCTCCGGCGTCGCCCAGCCCGGGAACAATATAGGCGTTTTCGTTCAGATGCGAATCCAAGGCGGCGACGTAGATCGGAATGGTCGGATGCCGCTCGGCCAGCACTCTCACACCCTCGGGCGCGGCGACCAGATGCATCATGCGGATATTCTCGTCAGCCACGCCGCGCTTGTTCAAGGAATCCACGGCCGAGGCTGCCGAATAGCCGGTCGCCAGCATCGGATCCACGAGAATGAAGATCCGGCCCTCGGGTTCCGGCAGCTTGACGAAATATTCGACCGGCCGCTTGGTCTCGTGATCGCGGTAGAGGCCGACATGGCCCATCCGCGCGGCCGGGATCAGCTCCAGCAGCCCGTCGGCCATGCCGAGGCCGGCGCGCAGGATCGGCACCACCGCGACCTTCTTGCCGGCGATGGTCGGCGCCTGCATCGTCGTGATGGGAGTCTCGATCTCCTTGGTCGTCATCGGCAGATTGCGGGTGAGCTCATAGCCCATCAGCAGCGCGATCTCGCGCAGGAGCTGGCGGAACTGCGTGGTGGAGGTGGTCTTGTCGCGCATGATGGAGAGCTTGTGCTGGATCAGCGGATGATCGAGCACGTGGAGCGTGGGGAAGTCTTTGTGCGGCGTGGCCATCGGGCCTCTCTTGGTAAAAGATCCCCGGATCGAGCCCGGGGATGACGAGTAATTTCGGCGTCATGCCGGGCTTGA
>DASZYM010000283.1:0-13387 GCA_035545355.1 Dongiaceae bacterium | reverse complement strand
CGGCTCAGGTCGTCACCTTGCTGATCTCCGACGTGCCGGGCGACGATCCCTCGGTGATCGGCTCCGGCCCGACCGTGCCCGATCCGACCAGCGCCGCCGATGCCGCCGCCATCCTGAAGAAATACCGGATGCCGGTGCCCGACGCCGTGGTCGCGCATCTGCAATCGGCGGCGGCCGAGACGCCGAAGCCCGGCGATCCCCGCCTCGCTTCCGCGCGCACCGTGATGCTGGGGACTCCCCAGGCCGCGCTCGAGGCCGCAGCGAAGGTCGCCAGCGACGCGGGCTATCGGCCGGTGATCCTGGGCGACCTCGAGGGAGAGGCGCGGGACGTGGCTCTGGTGCATGCCGGCATCGCCCGGCAGATCGCGCGGCACGGCCAGCCGGCGGCGCGGCCGGCGGCGATCGTCTCCGGCGGCGAGACCACGGTCACGGTGCGCGGCAACGGCCGCGGCGGGCGCAACGCGGAGTTCCTGCTGGCGCTTGCGGTGGCGCTCGACGGCCAGCCGGGCATCCATGCTTTGGCCGGCGATACCGACGGCATCGACGGCACTGAAGAAAATGCCGGCGCGCTGCTCGCCCCCGACAGCATCGCCCGCGCGGCGAAATTGGGCGTCGACGCCAAGGCCCGGCTCGCCGACAATGACGGCTACGGATTCTTCTCGGCGCTCGGCGATCTGGTCGTGACCGGACCGACGCGCACCAACGTCAACGACTTCCGTGTCATCCTGATCGACTAGACGGCCAAAGGCTTCGAATGAGACGTCATCGCAAGGCAAAGATCCTGGCGACGCTGGGGCCCGCGACCTCCGATCCGCATCGGATCGAGGCCCTGTTCCGCGCCGGCGCCGACATCTTCCGTTTCAATCTCTCGCACGGCACCCAGGACGACCACCGGGCGCGCTACGAGATCGTCCGCAAGCTGGAGGCGGACTATGGCCGGCCGATCGGCGTGCTGATCGACCTGCAGGGACCGAAGATCCGCGTCGGCACGTTCGAGGAAGGCGGCGTCGACCTGCAGCCGAGCCAGGAATACCGCATGGACCTCGACCCGGAGCCCGGCGATTCCGAGCGCTGCTCGCTGCCGCATCCGGAAGTGCTGGCGGCGGTGAAGTCGGGCTCCAACCTGCTGCTGGATGACGGCCGGCTGCGCCTGCGCGTCACCAAATGCGCCAAGGACCATATCGACACGGTCGTGATGGTCGGCGGCCGGTTGACCGACCGCAAGGGCGTCAACATCCCGGACGCGGTCCTGCCGCTCTCGCCCTTGACCAAGAAGGACCACGAGGACCTGCGCTTCGGGCTCGATCTCGGCGCCGACTGGATCGCGCTCTCCTTCGTCCAGCGCCCGGAGGATGTCGCCGAGGCCCGCAAGCTGATCGCCGGCCGCGCGCGCATCATCGCCAAACTGGAGAAGCCCTCGGCGATCGAGCATCTGGAGCAGATCATCGAGCTCTCCGACGCGGTCATGGTGGCGCGCGGCGACCTCGGCGTGGAGCTGCCCGCCGAGGACGTGCCCGGCCTGCAGAAGCGGATCGTGCGCGCCTGCCGCAAGGCGGGCAAGCCGGTGGTGGTCGCGACCCAGATGCTGGAATCCATGGTGAGCGCGCCGGCGCCGACCCGCGCCGAGGCCTCGGACGTCGCGACCGCGATCTATGACGGCGCCGACGCGGTCATGCTCTCGGCGGAATCCGCGTCGGGCAAGTATCCGATCGAAGCCGTCTCGATGATGAACCGGATCATCGAGCGCACCGAGCGCGACCCCTCCTATCGCCGCATCATCGACGCGCAGCATTCCGACCCGGAGGCGACCGGCGCCGATGCGATCAGCGCCGCCGCCGCCCAGGTGGCGCATACTTTGTCGGCGGCGGCGATCGTGACTTACACGACCTCGGGCTCGACCGCGTTGCGCGTGGCGCGCGAGCGGCCGGAAGTGCCGATCCTGGTGCTGACCGACGAGGAGAAGACCGCGCGCTGGCTGTCGCTGACCTGGGGCGCGCATTGCGTGCTGACGGCGGACGTGCGGAGTTTCTCCGAGATGGTGGAGAAGGCGCGGCGCATCGCGGTCAAGCAGGAGATCGCCAAGGTCGGCGACCGGCTGGTGATCACCGCGGGCGTGCCGTTCGGCACGCCGGGTGCCACCAACACGCTGCGGGTCGCCTGGATCGAATAGCCGGGGCGGCGCTCGGACGCCGCGACTCTACTGGATATTGGGCAGGGTCGGCTGCCAGGCCTTGACCAGTGCGTCACCCTTGGCGATCTCCTCGGGCTTCATGTCCTGGTTCAGCAGCTCGAGGATGTTCTTGGCGTCCTCGTTGCCCTGGCGTGCCGCAAGCGTCGCGTAGAGATAGGCCTGGGTCATATCCTTCGGCACGCCGACGCCCTGGTAGTAGAGCGCCGTGACATCGACCTGGGCATCGACGAAGCCCTGGTCGGCAGCGGCCTTCGACAGAGCCGCGGCCTTGACCGGGTCCGCCTGCACGCCCTCGCCGGAGAGATAGAGCTTGCCGAGCAGGAACTGCGCCCGCGCGTTCCCCGCCTTCGCGGCAGGCTCCAGCCACTTCACGGCTTCCGCTGGATTGGGCGCGACACCCTTGCCCTCGAAATACATCTGGCCGACGGCGGCCTGGGCCGAGACCTGGCCCTTCTCTGCGAGCGGCAGGAACTCCTTCAGCGCGGTCGCATAGTCGCCTGATTCATAGGCCTTGAAGCCCTTCACGCCCTCGGTGTCGTAGGTGTCGCCGGGGGCCGGCGCGTCGCTCGTCCCGCTGTCCTGAGCCAAGGCGGAACCGAGGGAGAAACCGAGCAGGGAGCCGGCAAGCGTCAGGGTGGCGATGCGATGAAGGACTCGACCTTGGGCCATGTGCTCGGTTCTCGATCAGTTTGCCTTGGACGCTCTCTCCGTCGGTTGGCTGGCGGCGAGCAGGTTGTCGCCGGCCGGCGCCGCCGGTTTCAGATCGGCAGGTATATCCGGATATTTGTCGTAGCGATACATGTCCTTGCGGAACTGCATGACGCCGTCCTCGTCGACCCAGGCCGTCATATAGACGACATGGACCGGCATCGGAGTCTTCAGCGGAACCAGCACGGTCTTGCCGGCCTCGACCACCTGGTCGATATGCGGCCGCTGCCAGTTCGGGTCGTCCTGCAGCAGGAAGGCCGCCATGTCGATCGGCTTCTGCATCCTCATGCAGCCCGAGGAGAAGTAGCGGTCCTGCTTGGCGAACAGCTCCTTCTGGTTGGTGCCATGCAGATAGACCGATTCCGGGTTCGGGAAGTCGAGCTTCACCGGGCCGAGCGCGTTCTCCGGGCCGGGTTGCTGCACCAGGCGATAGGGGAAGTTGCCGGGGCCGACCGACGACCAGTCGATCTGCTGGGGATCCACTTCCATCCCGTTGCCGTCATAGATGTGGAAGCCCTTGGAGGAGAGGAAGTTCGGATCGGCGCGGGCGCGGCGCACCTCGTCGTTGGAGGCGATCTTCGACGGCGCGTTCCATTCCGGATTGAACTTGGCGACCTTGATGATGCTGTCCAGGGTCGGCGTCTTGCGGTCGATCTTGCCGACGATCGCCTTCGTCATGAACGCGACCTTGCCGCTGTCGATCACCTTCACCTCTTGCGAAGGGATGTTGACGATCAGGTGGCGCGGCTCGAACTTGCTCGCCTGCTGGCGCATGCGCTCGAGGTTGAGCAGCACCATCTTCAGCCGGATATCGGCGGTAACGTTCATCTCCTCCAGGGTACGGCCGCCGATGACGCCGTCATCGTTGAGGCCGTGATTGCGCTGGAACAGCTCGACCGCCGCGGTCAGGTCCGGATCGTAGAGCGTGTCGGTGCGCGTGGTCGCCGCGAGCTCGCCGGTATATTGCAGCCGCGCGCGCAAAGCCGGGACGATCGCATCCGACTTGCCGGGTTCGAGCTTGTCGATCTTCGGCACCGCCGGCCAGCCGCCGTCCTTGTAGTATTTCTCGTAGACCGGAAGCTGCGCATAGAGCGACCAGAACCGATAATAGCCCGGCCATTCGAGGCTCATCACGCTGCCGGGGTCCTTCGCCTTGGCGACCGCGTCGAGCACGGCCGCGCCGCGCTGCTTCGGATCGCCGAGCGGACCGGTGGCCTCGACGGCGGAGGCGACGAACAGCGCCGACATCACCGCCTCGTCGCGGGTCTGCGACGCGGCATCGGCCGGCGCCGTCATGCCCGCCACGTAAAGCAAGGTCGGCTGCGGCAACGGCAGGCCGGCTTTGACCGCGAGCGGGATCTGCGCGATCCAGGCCTGGCCCTGGATCGAAAAGCCGTTCGCCTGGGTCCAGATCGCATTGTTCTGATGCGCCGCGTAATAGGCCTTCAGCCCCTCCCAATCGATGGCGAGGCCGGCCATCGCCGGATCGGCCTTCAGCACGTCGAACTCGGCGCCGATGCTCGGCACCGCGGCCGGGACCGGCTGTGGCAGCTCGGGCACTTCGGCCGGCGCGGCATTCTGCTTTTCGACGAAACGGTCCGCGCTATCGGCGCGCGCGCCGGCCGTCAGGGCCAGCAAAAGCGCGCCCGGAATCAGGGCGGCGATCTTCACAGACAAGCGTCGCATGGGACTCACCAAAAGGGCTCGGCGGCGGCGCGAAATCTAGCAAAGCGCCCGCCGCCTGTCATGAACGGGCGGTGTGATATCGGTCTCTGTTGCGCTAGGCCGTGGCCAGAGCCGGGCGGCCGAAAGCCGTGGCGGTGACGGTGGACTCGATGAAGATCCGCATCCCGCCGGGCTGTTCGAAGATTTTGTCGTCGCGCTCGTGGAAAAGTTCGATATCGACCGCACCCGCCGCCCGTGCCTGGCCCGAAGCGGTCTCCGCCGCCCAGTCCCGGGCATGGTTGCAGGCCGCATCGAGGTCGCTGAAGTCCTTGATTCCGCTGGCGATGTGGGCGCGGAACCGGCCCTCTGTGGGCGACGTCACAGTTACGGTCACACGCTGCGAAACGCCGCCCGCAACCGCCCCCACGGCATTCGAAACCTCGGCGTATTTCGGTATCACCAAACGCGTGTGCAGGCGTCGCGCGATCTCCGGGTAATAGCTGCCGACCGGCGCGCCGATCGCCAGCAGCGGGTACTTCAGCTTCAACGCCGTCTCGAAGAGATCGCTCCCCGATCGCGTCGCCGGATCGGCGAAGGCGTGCTGCACGAGATAGCGGCCGAGCATGCCCCAATGATGGTCGTTGATATGCGCCTGATCGTTGATCACGGCGTCGATCAGGTATTGGCACGACTGCTGCACCGCGCGTTCGACCACGTCGCGGCAGAGCTGCTCCGCATTCGCCGGCGGCTTCCAGCCGCCCTGCGGCGAACGGCGCAGGAAGAGCCGCGAACCGAGCTCGGCCGCCTCGCGGTTCCAGCCGCTCTGCAGGCCCAGCACATGGGCGGCATCGCTCGGCGTGAGGCCGGAGATCACCACCAGCCCGCGATCGACCAGGCGCGCCAGATGCCGCGCGATCGCGGGACCCACGATGAGATCGGACAGAGCGACCGGCCCGTCGGCCAGGCGGTCCCAGACCTGCTGCTGCCCGGAGTTCAACCCCGAGGAGCCGGTATCGAGCGGCCGCTGACGGAGCGCGAAGGCGCCGCGCTGGGTCAGCATCTCGTCGCTCGCCGCCTGATCGCGCAGAGCGTCGAGCGCGCGCGGATATTGCATCGCCAGCAGACTGAGTGGCACGACGCGGCGCGGACCGAGGGTGAAGCCCAGGTGCTCGTCGAGCCTGACCTCGCTGTCGCCGCCGAGACCGTAGGTATGGACGGCCACCGCCTCCACCATGGTCTTCCACCCGCCGACCGTCGCGCCCTCCTTGTTGAGAACGGGGCGGCCCTGCTTCAGCATCGCGACGTCGGTGGTCGTGCCGCCCATGTCGGAGACGATGACGGTATCCTCGCCGGAAAGATGGCGCGCGCCGACCAGGCTCGCCGCCGGGCCGGACAGGATGGTCTCGACCGGACAGGCCAGCGCGACGGCGGAATCCATCAGCGAGCCGTCGCCCTTCACCACCATCAGCGGCGCGCCGATGCCCTGCTCGTGGAGCAGGCCGCCGATCGCACGGATGAGCTGCTGGAGCTGCGGGATCAGCCGCGCGTTCAGGGCGCAGGTCAGGGCGCGGCGCGGCGCGTCGAGCTTCGAGGTGAGCTCGTGGCCGCAGGAGACCGGGCGGTCGGTGAGTTCGCGGATCAGATCGCGGAGCTGGATCTCGTGCCTGGGATTGCGGACGGAGAAATAGCCGCTGACCGCAAAGGCCGCGACCTTGGGCGCGTGCTCCAGGATGGCGGCCCGCGCTGCCGCGAGATCGAGCGGCGCCTGCTCGTCGCCGCTCGGCTTGTGCCCGCCGGCGATGAAGACCACCGGATCGCCGCCCAGCGCGGTCTTGAGATTGGCCCGCTCCAGTGCCTTGGCATCGTAGCCGACCAGGATCAGGCAGATCGGCGCGCCATGCCCCTCGACGATGGCGTTGGTGGCCAAGGTCGTGGACATCGAGACCAGGGCGATCTCGCCGGGACGCGTCCCCTCCGGCAGATGCGACAGAACGCGTTCGATGGCGCCTTTGAGGCCGATCGCCAGGTCATGCTTGGTGGTGAGCGACTTGGCGGAAGCGATGACCCCTTGGGCGGGGTCGAACAGGACGGCATCGGTGTAGGTGCCGCCGGTATCCAGGCCGAGCAGGATCGGCACGATTTCCTCGTTTGCGGAGTGGACGCGATTTGGCCGGATTTGCGCCGTCCGGCATCGCGTGGTCAAGCGGTGGGCGGAAACGTCACGTCTTCTGGCCTAACCCCTTGTAAGGAATTCATTTTAGATCCTTGTCAAGTGCAAATTCATTTTGCCTGACAAGCACATCTGTGGCAGCTTTCGCCTTGAACCTTAACGACCGCGAATGTGACGGATGCCGCTGGACTCCTCCCACCAGACCCCCGCCAATTCCCTTCTGGGCCGCCGCCGCCTGCTCGGCCTGGGCCTTGCCGCCGCTGCCACCGGGGCGCTCGCCCCCGCCAGCGCCTGGGCCTCGCTGCCGCCGGCACCCGAGCGCAGCCTCGCCTTCCACAACACCCATACCAGCGAGAATCTGACCGCGACCTACTGGCGGAACGGCACGGCCGATCACGGCGCGCTGACCGAGATCAACCACATCCTGCGCGACTTCCGCACCGGCGACGTGTTCAAGATCGACGTAAAGCTGCTCGATCTGCTGACCGA
Source organism: Dongiaceae bacterium (assembly GCA_035545355.1). GTDB lineage: Bacteria > Pseudomonadota > Alphaproteobacteria > Dongiales > Dongiaceae > Dongia. The sequence continues at coordinate 6,164 of DASZYM010000283.1, read as the reverse complement.
GCTGCACCGCCGCACCGGCAGCAAGCAGCCGTTCCAGATCATCTCCGGCTATCGCAGCCCGAAGACCAACTCGATGCTGGCCGCCGAGAGCAGCGGGGTCGCGACCCACAGCCTGCACATGGACGGCAAGGCGATCGATATCCGCCTGGCCGACGTGCCGCTCAGGACGCTGCATGACACCGCCGTCGCCATGAAGATCGGCGGCGTCGGCATCTACCCGCAGTCGAATTTCGTCCACGTCGATACCGGCCGCGTCCGTTACTGGTAAAACTCACCCCATGGTGACAGCGTAGCGGGCTCCTGACCCGCTTCTGCGCTTGCGCGCCCGCCGCCCGCCGATCTATCGATCTGACATGGCTGTTTGGGGGGGACGCGACTTTCAGGCGCCCGGCCGGTCCGTGGTTATCGCGGGCGAGGCCGCGGCTGCGACGTCGCATCCGCTCGCGACCATGGCCGCCATCGACATCCTGAAGGCCGGCGGCACCGCCATGGATGCCGCCATCGCCGCCGCGGCGACGCTGGGCGTGGTCGAGCCGGCGATGACCGGCATCGGCGGCGACTGCTTCATGCTGATGTCGGTGCGCGGCACCGACCGGATCCTCGCTTATAACGGCGCCGGGCGCGCTGCCGCCGCGGCCGAGCCCGGCTGGTTCCAGCAGCGCAAGCTGCGCACGATCGATCCCGACAGCATCCATGCGGTGACCGTGCCGGGCTGTGTCGAGGCCTGGTGCCGCCTCGCCCAGGATCACGGCAAGCTCGGCATCGACCGCTTGCTGCAGCCGGCGATCCGCTATGCCGAAGAAGGCTTCCCGGTGGCGCCGCGCGTCGCCTTCGACTGGGCGGCATCGGCGCAGCGCCTGGCGCGCTATCCGGCCACGGCGAAGCAATACCTCTCCGGCGGCCGATCGCCCTCGGTCGGCGACCGGATACAGCTGCCGCTGCTCGGCAAGACGCTGCGCGAGATCGCCTGGAAAGGCGCCGAAGGCTTCTATCAAGGCTGGGTCGCCGAGGACATCCTCCGCTGCCTGAAGGCCGAAGGCAGCCTGATCCGCACCGAGGACCTGGCCGAGCATCGCGGCGAATACAGCCTGCCGATCAAGACCGGCTATCGCGGGCTCCAGGTCTGGGAATGTCCGCCGCCGGGCCAGGGCCTGACCGCGCTGATCATGCTGAACATCCTGGCGCAGTTCCGCTCGATCGGCCCTGCTCCGCTTTCGCCCGACCGCCTGCATCTCGAGATCGAGGCCGCCAAGCTCGCTTATGCCGAGCGCGACCGGCACCTCGCCGACCCGGACCATGCCGCCGTCCCGGTCGAGCAGCTTCTCTCGGAGCAGTATGCGCGCCAGCTCGCGGCCCAGATCGACCCCACGCGCGCCCGCAACGGCAAGCGCGTCCCGCAGCTCGCCGCGCATCCCGACACGGTCTATCTGACAGTGGTCGATCGCGACCGCAACGCGGTCAGCTTCATCAACTCGATCTACTATGGCTTCGGCAGCGCGCGGGCGACGGAGCGTTCCGGCATCCTGCTGCAGAATCGCGGCGCCTGTTTCTCGCTCGATCCGCGCCATCCGAATTGCATCGGCCCGAGGAAGCGGTCGATGCACACGATCATCCCGGCGATGGTCACCGGCGACGGGCGCGCGGTGCTCTCCTTCGGCGTCATGGGCGGCGACTACCAGCCCATGGGCCAGGTCCATGCCCTGACCAACATGGTCGATTTCGGCATGGATACCCAGGCGGCACTCGACTGCCCCCGGGTGCATCATGAAGAGGGCGTGCTCGCGGTCGAGACCGGCGTGCCGGAGGAGATCTTCATCGCCCTTTCCGAGCACGGCCACAGCGTATTGCGCCCGACCGAGCCCTTGGGCGGCGGCCAGGCCATTGCCATCGACTGGAAGCGCGGCGTGCTGCTGGCCGGCTCCGACCCGCGGAAAGACGGCTGCGCGCTCGGCTACTGAGCCTCCGGGCTGCTTGACTCGCCCCCGACTTCCACCCAGCCTGTAGGGCGCTTTGGGATAATAAGCGGCCCCTGTTAACCCCGGATTAACCATACGCGGCTATTCTATAGGCGCGAGGACATGATGGACGATCTTGCGGAACTCCAATCTCGAGTCCAAGCCGCACGCGACCGGCTGGGCGATGTCGAATCCGACCAACGCAAATACGGATTGCGGCTGGACGACCTGGTGCGGATCGTCGAAGGCGCGCTGTCGCGCCAGAGCGAGGAGCTGAAGGCCGCGCGGATCCGCTCGGCCTCGCTGCAGACCGAGCTCGACGATGCGCGCAACGCCCTCTCGCGCGCCGAGGTCGATCTCGCCGCGCGCGAAACCGATCTGGCGCGGCTCGGCGTCCAGAACGAGCAGCTCCGCACCATGGTCATGACCCTGCTGGAGCTGGTCGAGGGCCGCAGCGCCACGCCGATGCGCGAGGCGATGGTCCGCCTGGAGCACGGCGTGCGCAATCTCATCACCGAAGCGACCGGCAAGGCCCCGAGCGAAGATCGCCGCCGGCCGGAGAAGAAGCCGCCGGAGATGCGCGAAACGCCCCGCCCCGCCCCGGCGCCCCTTTCCCATTCCGGCCCGATGCTGGTGCCGAACCAGACGGTGCAGGGCCGCATTCCGATGCCGTCGAAACAGCCGATGCCGGCGCCGCTCGACGAAAGCGGCGAGGCCCTGGTCGAGCTCACCTCCTTCGGCCGCAGTAATGCCGACGAGACGGTCAAAGAGCCGCCCTTCCGGGAGTCCCCGGAAGGATCCGGCGCATCGGTTTCGTCGATCACTCCCATGCGGCGCATCGCGGGAGACGCCGTCGCCGCTCCCGCCCTTCCCGACGCCTGACTTGGCCGCGCCGAGCACTCTCGCTGACGAAACGCTGCCTCATCGCGCGGCGCGGGCCGCCCGCCACCCCGTGCCGCGCGCGCTCTTGTCGCGACACGGCGCAATCCCGGTCTGATGCGCGCCCACCGCACGACGAGCTTGAAGGTCAAGGCGGCGCTCGCGCTGACGGGCGTGTTCCTGATCGTGCAGTTGGTCTATGTCGTGGTCGAGGACCGGCTGTTTCTGCGCGACGCCTATCGGACGCTCGACGGGCAGGCGCGTCTCTTCGCCGAGCTCTATGCCGGCGCCATCGCCGGCTCGGTCTGGGAGTTCGACAAGGATGCGACGCGCGCCCAGCTCGTGGCGCTGAAGACCGAGCTTCCCTCCTTCATGAGCGCGACGGTCACCGAGCCCAACGGCAAGCTGTTCGCCGCGGTCACGGCCGACCATCCGGCCGGCAGCCCGACGGCGGTCGAGGCCGATATCCGCAATGACGGCGACCTGATCGGGCGGATCCGCATCGAGCTGTCGGATTCGATCCTGCAGGCGGACCGCTGGGCGCATCTGCAGCGGCTGATCGTCACCGCGATCATCCTGGGATCGGCGCTGCTGGCCTTCAGCCTGGTCACGCTGCGGTTCCTCATCCGGCCGCTGCAGCGGATCACGCCGCTGATGCGCAGCTATGCCGAGGGCGATCTCGAGCGCGCAGTGCCCTATCTCGAACGCGGCGACGAGGTCGGCGAGATGGCGCGCGCCCTGGAAGTCTTCCGCGAGCACGCGATCCGGCGCCGCGACGTGGAACAGGCGCTGGAATCGCGCTCCGAGGAGCTGAGCCGGGTCAACAAGGAGCTGTTGCGGGCGCGCGACGCCGCCGAGGCCGCCAACCAGACCAAGTCCGAGTTCCTGGCGGCGATGAGTCACGAGATCCGCACGCCGCTGAACGGCATCATCGGCATGCTCCACCTGCTGATGAGCTCCGAGCTCAGGAGCGACCAGCGCATCCAGCTCATCACGCTCGAGAGCGCCGCCCAGAGCCTGCTGCGCCTGCTGAACGACATCCTCGACATGGCCAAGATCGAGGCCGGGAGAGTCGATCTCAACATCGCGCCGTTCTCGCTGCGCGATCTCGTCAACAACCTGGTGACGCTCTGGCAGCCTTCCGCCTTGTCCAAGGACCTCTCGCTCACCTATTCGATCGAGCGCGACCTGCCGGAACGGCTGCTGGGCGATGCCAACCGGCTGGGCCAGGTGATCGGCAACTACCTCAGCAATGCGGTGAAATTCACCGAGCGCGGCGGGATCCAGGTGACGGCCGCCGCGCAGCAAGCGGCGGACGGGTTCTACGACATCCGCATCGCCGTCAGGGATACCGGACCGGGCGTGTCGGAGGAGCTGCAAAGCAGGCTGTTCCAGAAGTTCACCCAGGCGCAGATGGCCTCGGCGCGGCCGGGCAGCACCGGGCTCGGCCTCGCGATCTCGAAGGAGCTCGTGCACCTGATGCAGGGCGAGGTCGGGATCGAGAGCGCGCCGGGCAAGGGTGCTACGTTCTGGCTCACCGTGCCGTTGCGGGCGGCCGACGCCGCCGCGCCGGTCCGGACCGAGAGCGACGAGCGCGACCTGCTGCGGCAACCCGGCACGCGCAAGATCCACGTCCTGGTCGCCGAGGACAATGCCATCAACCAGCGCGTGGTCTGCACCATGCTCGATCTCGCCGGCCATCGCTGGACCATCGCCAATGACGGCACCGAGGCGCTGGAGGCGGTCAAGCGCAGCCAGTTCGACCTCGTGCTGATGGACGTGCAGATGCCGGTGATGGACGGCTTGCAGGCCGCCACGGCGATCCGGGCGCTGGGCGGACGCTATCGCGACCTGCCGATCGTCGCGGTGACGGCGAACTCGCTGCCGGAGAACCGCACGGAATACGAAGCGGCCGGCATGACGCACTATCTCGCCAAGCCGTTCTCGCCGGACGATCTCTCGCTGGTGCTACGCCAGGCGGCGGGCAAGGACGTCGCCCGCATCCCGAGCGCGAGCTTCCGGCCGGCCACGGCGCCGAAGCCGGCCGATCCCGCGCAGGAGCGGGCCAAGGACGAAGCCATGGGCGAGCTCCTGCGCGATCTTTAGCGCTTACTTCGGCAGCTGGCCCTCGACGCCGTCGGCCAGCCAATCCATGCCGGCGATCGCGCCGTCATCCAGCTCCTGGTTCTCGGCGACCTTCACCGTGCCGTCCTGGGCCTTGATCGGGCCGCGGAAGGGGACGGTCGCGCCGCTCTTGATGTCGTTCTCGGTCTTCTCGGCGAGCGCCTTCACGTCGTCGGGCATGTTGAGATAGGGCGCCATGCGCAGCATGTCGACCTTCAATCCGCCCCAGACGTCGCCGGTCTTCCAGGTGCCGTCCATCGCCGCCTTCACGCGCTCGATGTAATAGCCGTCCCAGTGATCGACCGAGGCGGTGAGCTGGGTGTCGGGCGCGAACTTGATCATGTCGGAGGCCTGGCCGAAGCCCTTCACGCCGCGGTCATGGGCGGTCTGCAGCGGCGCCGGGGAATCGGTGTGCTGCGCGACGATGTCGGCGCCCTGGTCGAGCAGTGCCTTGGTCGCGTCGGCTTCCTTGCCAGGGTCGTACCAGGCGTTGATCATCACCATCTTGATCTTGCCGGCGGGATTGACGCTGCGCATACCCTGGATGAACGCGTTCATGCCCATGATGACCTCGGGGATCGGCACCGAGCCGACATAGCCGACGATGCCCGACTTCGACATCTTGCCGGCGATGACGCCCTGGATGTAGCGGCCCTCGTAGAAGCGGATGTTGTAGGTCGCGAGATTCGCGGCGCGCTTGTAGCCGGTCGCGTGCTCGAACTTCACATCGGGGAACTGCTTGGCGACCTTGAGCGCCGCCTGCCAGAAGCCGAACGAGGTCGCGAAGATGATGCCGTTGCCGGCGGTGGCGAGATCGCGCAGCACGCGCTCGGCATCCGCCCCTTCCGGCACGCTCTCGACATAGGTGGTCTTCACCTTGTCGCCGAGCGCCGCCTCGACCGCCTTGCGGCCCTGGTCGTGCTGATAGCTGTAGCCGAAATCGCCGACCGGACCGACATAGATCCAGGCCGCCTTGAACGGATCGGCGGCGACGGCGCGGCCGATCAGCCGCGGCGCGGCGATCAGGCCGGCACTTGCCGCGAGCCCCGCGGCGAAGGTTCTGCGTTTCATTTCCATTTTTAAGCCTCCTTGTTGGACGATCAGGTTGTGGCGTGGAAGGGTTGGCCGAGGCAGGCCGGCGTGTTGAGCCGGACCCGCGTGCGGTTGCTGGAGATCGCGACCAGCACGGCGATGGTCGCGAGATAA
>DASZYM010000282.1:0-4702 GCA_035545355.1 Dongiaceae bacterium | reverse complement strand
GAGGTCGGCAAGGTCGGCGTGCCGATCTCCCATCTGGGCGACATGCTGGCCTTGTTCGAGGGCCTGCCGCTCGACCGCATGAACACGTCGATGACGATCAATGCGACCGCGCCCTGGCTGCTGGCGCTCTATATCGCCGCGGCGGAGAAGCAGGGCGTCGCGCGCGATGCGCTGCAAGGCACGGTGCAGAACGACATCATCAAGGAATACCTCTCGCGCGGCACCTACATCTTCCCGCCGCAGGCGTCGCTGCGCTTGACCTCGGACGTCATCAGCTTCGCCTATCGCGAAGTGCCGAAATGGAATCCGACCAACGTCTGCTCGTACCACCTGCAGGAAGCCGGAGCGACGCCGGTGCAGGAGCTGGCCTTCGCCCTGGCGACCGGGATCTGCGTGCTGGACACGGTGCGGGCGTCGGGCCAGGTGCCGGCGGTGGAGTTCCCGCAGGTGGTCGGCCGCATCAGCTTCTTCGTCAATGCCGGCCTGAAGGTCATCACCGAGATGTGCAAGATGCGCGCCTTCGCCGAGCTCTGGGAGGAGATCGCGCGCGAGCGCTACGGCGTCGAGGACGAAAAGCTCAGGCGCTTCCGCTACGGCGTGCAGGTCAACAGCCTCGGCCTGACCGAGCAGCAGCCGGAGAACAACGTCTATCGCATCCTGTTGGAGATGCTGGCGGTGACGCTGAGCAAGAGCGCCCGCGCCCGCGCGGTCCAGTTGCCCGCCTGGAACGAGGCGCTCGGCCTGCCGCGGCCTTGGGATCAGCAATGGTCGCTGCGCCTGCAGCAGATCGTCGCCTACGAGACCGATCTGCTCGACTACCAGGACTTTTTCGACGGATCGGCGGTGATCGCCGAGAAGGTCGAGGCGTTGAAGGCGGATGCCCGCGCCGAGCTCGCGCGGATCGAGAGCATGGGCGGCGCCGTGGCGGCGGTCGAAAGCAGCTACATGAAACAGCGCCTGGTGGAATCGAATGCACGCCGCCTGGCGGCGATCGAATCCGGCGAACAGGTCGTGGTCGGCGTCAACCGGTTCACCGAGAGCGCGCCCTCGCCGCTGACCGCCGGCGCCGATGGCGGATTCATGAAGGTCGATGACCGCGCCGACGCCGAGCAGGTCGCGCGGCGCGATGCCTGGCGGGCGGGCCGGGACGCCAAGGCCGGCGCGGCGGCGCTGCAGCGCCTGGAGGCCGACGCGCGGTCGCAGGCGAATATCATGGAAGCCTCCATCGCCTGCGCCCATGCCGGAGTCACGACCGGCGAGTGGGGCGCCTGTCTCCGGAAGGTGTTCGGCGAATACCGCGCGCCGACCGGCGTCGCGCGGGCGGCCGTCGAGGTCTCGGCGACCGACATTGCCACGTTGCGGACGCGGGTCGAGGGCGTCTCGCGCCGTCTTGGCCGGCGCATCAAGATCCTGGTCGGCAAGCCGGGCCTGGACGGCCATTCCAACGGCGCGGAGCAGATCGCGGTGCGCGCCCGCGACGCGGGAATGGAAGTCGTCTATGAGGGTATCCGCCTGACGCCCGCCGAGATCGTGAATGCGGCACTGGAGGAGGGCGTGCATGTGATCGGCCTCTCGATCCTCTCCGGCTCGCATATCGCTTTGGTGGGCGAGGTGATGGAGCGGCTGCGCAAGGTCGGCCTCGGCGACTTGCCGGTCGTGGTCGGCGGCATCATCCCGCCCGAGGATGAGAAGGCCTTGCTGGCGAGCGGCGTGGCGCGGGTCTATACGCCGAAGAACTACGACCTCAACGCGATCATGGGCGAGATCGCCGATCTCGTCGAAGCACGGCGACCGGAAGCAGCGTGAGCACGCCGGTCCCCTATACGGAGGCCCAGACGCCGCGGCATCGCGGCTTCGGCCATCCGTTCCAGAACGAGCTTGCCGAGCTCCTGGCCTGGCGCCGCGACGTGCGGCACTTCCGCCGCGATCCCGTCCCGCCGGCGATCGTCGACCGTCTGCTCGATCTCGCTTGCCTGGCGCCATCGGTGGGAAACTCGCAGCCCTGGCGTTTCGTCAGCGTGGATGAGCCCGCGCGCCTCGAGGCGATCATCGCCAACTATCAGGCGGCGAACGCGCAGGCACTCGGCGGCTATCGCGGCGAGCGCGCCGCACTTTATGCCTCGCTGAAGCTGTCCGGCCTCCGGGAAGCGCCGGTGCACCTGGCGGTGTTCTGCGACGATGCGACCGGGCAGGGGATGGGGCTCGGCCGCAAGACCATGCCGGAGACCTTGCGCTATTCCGCGGTCATCGCCGTGCACACGCTCTGGCTCGCCGCGCGGGCGCGGGGGCTCGGCCTGGGCTGGGTGTCGATCCTCGATCCCGCGGCCGCGACGGCCACGCTGGACGTGCCGGAGGAATGGACCTTCATCGCCTATCTCTGCCTCGGCTGGCCGGTCGAGGATCACAGCGAGCCGGAATTGCAGCGCCTGAAATGGCAGGGGCGCGAGGCCGCCTGCCGGCAGGTCCTGCGCCGCTGACCGCCCGCATCGCTCCCCGCGCAAAATTTGTAAAAATCATCTTCAAACTGGACGGTTTATCGGGTCCTCGCGTTAACGATTGCGTGACCGTGCCCGGTTATTATTCCTGACCGGGATTACAGTGTCGGGGAAGAAAGACGGCCGCGGCCGCCGGCGCGCATGCTGAAGATCCTCACCTGCATCACCCAGCAGCACAGCATTCCGCTGGTCCTGCTCGCTGCGGTCATCTGCTGCATCGGCTGCTTTGCGGCGCTGACGCTGGCGTCGCGCGAGACCTGGACGCATGCGCGCCGGCTGTGGCTGCTGGGCGGCGCCGCGGCCTTCGGTTGTGGCGCCTGGGCGACGCATTTCATCAGCATGCTCGCCTTCGATCCGGGCCTGCCGATGGGCTATGATCCGACGGCGACGGTGCTTTCCATCGTCGTCGCGATCGTCGGATCGACCGTCGGGCTGCGGATCTTCATGCGACCCGGGCGCAACTGGCGTGGCGCGGTCGCGGCCGGCCTCGCCTTGGGCGTCACGGTCGGCGCGATGCATCTCCTCGGCATGATGGGCGTGCGCGTGCGCGGCACGCTGTTTTACGATCCCGCCTATCTCGTCGCGGCGCTTCCGGCCGGGACCGTATTCTTCGTCCTCGCCTATTGGGCGGTCCGCGACATCGCCGCGATGCGGCAGCGCATGGCCGGCGGATTGCTGCTGGCGCTCGGCATCCTCACGCTGCATTTCACCGGGATGGCCGCCGTCTCGATCCTCCCGGATCCCGACGCCGCGTTCCCGGCCGACCTGGTCGAGCACGAGCCGCTGGCGCTCGGGGTCGCCGCGATCACCCTGCTCATCCTGATCCTCGGCCTGGTCGCGGCCTATTTCGACCACCAGCTCGCGGCGCAGGGGGAAAGAGACCTGCTGCTCTTCCGCCAGCTCGCCGATGCGAGCTTCAGCGGCGTGCTGGTCTATCGCGACAACATCCTGCTCGACGTGAACGAGGCGCTGTGCCGGTTCATGGGCTGCGAGCGGTCGGATCTCATCGGGCACGCCATCACCGAGTTCGTGCCGCAACAGGACCTGGCGCGTCTTGCCGAGCGGATCCGCAGCGGCAAGGTCGAGAATGCCGAGTTCGGCGTGCTGGTGAAATCCGGCGCGGTCCGGACCGTGGAGGTGGTGACCCGCATGATCGACTATCGCGGCCAGCCCGCGCGGGTGACGGGGCTGCGCGACGTGACCGAGCGCAAGCGCGACGAGTTCCTGCGCGATTCCGAGCACGAGATCATGACGGCGATCGCCGAGAACGCGCCGTTGCCGGAGATCCTGACCAAGATCTGCCGCGTCGCCGAGACCGCCTTGCCGGATGCGATGTGCTCGGTCCTTCTGGTCGAGAAGGACCGGCGGACGCTGCGCACGTCGGCGGCGCCGAGCCTGCCCGAGAACTACACCGCGCTGGTCAACGGCCTGCCGATCGGCGAGGGATACGGCTCCTGCGGTACCGCGGCATCGCGCAAGACCCGGGTCATCGTCGCCGATATCGAGACCGATCCCTTGTGGACGCCCTATCGCGAGGTCGCGCGCGGCTACGATCTGCGCGCCTGCTGGTCGGTGCCGCTGCTCACCAAGCACGGCGACGTGGTCGGCACCTTCGCGACCTATCACAAAAGGTCCTATTCGCCGGCCGCGGACGAGCTCAAGGTGATCGAGCGGCTGGGCGCATCGGCGGCGATCGCGATCGAGCGGAGCACGCTGCACGACGAGCTGATCGCCGCCAAGAACAATGCCGAGGCAGCGAGCCGGGCCAAGTCCGAGTTCCTGGCCAATATGAGCCATGAGCTCAGGACGCCGCTGAACGCGATCCTCGGCTTCAGCGAGATCATCTCGCGCCGGGCGCTCGGCGACGCCGCTTTGGACCGGTATATCGAATATGCCGGCGACATCCATGACAGCGGCAGCCGGCTGCTCTCGCTGATCAACGACATCCTGGACGTGGCGCGGGTCGAGGCCGGCAAGGTGCGGCTCGAGCTGCAGCCCTGCAACCTGGCGATGATCGTCGAGGAGCAGCTCCGCGTGCTGCGCCACGCCTATCCCGAGGCGGCGCCGATCTCGGCCGCGATCGATCCCGGCTGTCCCGATCTGATGGCCGATCGCCGGGCGCTGGGCCAGGTGCTGATCAACGTGATCGGCAATGCCGCCAAGTTCACGCCGGCCGGCGGCGCCATCGTCATTCGCAGCGAGAGCGA
>DASZYM010000281.1:0-2793 GCA_035545355.1 Dongiaceae bacterium | reverse complement strand
GTAGCCGAGGATGGTCAGCGGCGGGTTGATGAAGAGCGAGATCAGCAGCGCGATCCGGATCCACTTGGGGCGGATGCCGTAATAACCGCCGATGCCGGCCGCGACACCCGCGACCTTGCCGTGCCAGGGATCGCGGCGCAGGCCCGAGAGGATGCGGAAATTGCGGCCGCCGAAGAAGCCGGGACCACTCCACGCGGCCCCGGGACCGCCGAAGCCACCGAAGGGTCCGCCGAAACCGCCGAACGGGCCGCCGAAGCCGCCGCCGGTCCAGCCGGCCTGGCGCTGCGCGTCGTCGCCGTCGTCATGGCTCCACTCGCTGTAGGACCAGCCGCAGCCGCGGCGGCGATGCTTCCAACGCTTCCTGCTCATAACGGGCGACTCCGCCAGCCGGGGACCTCGGCATCGAGCAGCTTCTCGAGCGCGTTAACCCGGGTCTCCAGTTTATGCGCGGTACCCCACATGTCGTTGAGGGTCGTCTGATCGACGCGGCCCGCATGCTTCTGGGTGCGCCACAGGGTGACGTAATGGAAGATCAGCCAGAGCGGTGCCACGATCGCCATGAAGAGGATCGCGGGGACGAACAGAAATTCGAGAGCCGGCATGGTCGGTCCTTGAATCGGATGGAAGGCTGATGTCTCGGCGGGGACTGCGTCGTTCCTGGGTTGCGCGCGCCCCCGCGCGCATCTGAGCCGGAATACGTGCTCTAGATGGCCCGCGACCGGGCCGCGTTCAAGCCGCCCAATCGCGAGCCTTTCGCAATTACCTTATTTGTTAAGACGCTGCTTCAGGGCTTCGAGCTCGGCATCCAGGCCGCTCTCCGCCTCGAGCTGGGCGAACTCCTCCTCCAGCGACTTCCCGGCTTTGCCCATGTCGAAGACCTCGGCGCGGCCCTCGAGCTCGTCGATCTTGCGGTGAAGCGCTTCGAATCGCGCCAGTGCGTCATCGACCCGGCCATCGGCGTAGGAATGGCGCATCAAGACGCGCTTCTTCGCGGTGGTGATGCGGATCGCCAGTGCCTTCTCCTTGGCCTTGGCCTCGCTGAGCTTGGATTGCAGGCGCGCCAGATCCTCGTCGTGGCGGGCCATCGCCTCCTCGACAGCTTTCAGCTCGCCCTGCAAGGTTTTCGCCGTCTCGCTGAGCTTGCGCTTGGCCAAGAGCGCGCCCTTGGCGAGATCGTCGCGGCCCTTGGAGATGGCGAACTCCGCCTTCTCGTTCCAATCGGCCTCGGCGGCGGCGAGCTGCTCCAGGCGCCGCTGGATTTCCTTCTTCTCGGTGATGGTGCGGACCGCGGTCGAGCGCACCTCGACCAGAGTGTCCTCCATCTCCTGGATCATCAGCTTGATCATCTTCTCCGGATCCTCGGCACGGTCGAGGAGCGCGGAGATGTTGGCGTTCACGATGTCGGTCAGGCGGGAGAAAATGCCCATGATGGGGACTGTCCTTATGCGTTGCGCGGATGGCGATGCGGGATGCGGCCTAGAACAGCAGGCCGCCGATGACGATGCCGGCGAGGAAGAAGCCCCAATCGGCGGCGCGGCGGGTCGAGAGATAGGCCCGCAGCCGGTCGACCCAGCGGTCGGCCTCGGCGCCATAGCGATAGAAGCGGTACTCGGTGTGGTCGGACATCGCGGTCTCCTGAGAGGTTCGATGCGCCTCTAAGAGCACTCCCCGTGCCAGAGCCGGATTCCAGTTAGATCAACGGGTTAGAAACATTGCGCCAGTAGATATCGCGATCTTCGCTCGACATGATCGCCAATAATGGCGAATATCGCCAGATGGCAACCTTTCGCAATCCGGCAGAGCCGCCGCAGCCGATCGGCAGCGATCCGGCCTTCCTGGCGGTGCTGGAGCAGATCTCGCGGCTGGCACCGCTGGACCGGCCGGCACTCATCATCGGCGAGCGCGGCACCGGCAAGGAGCTGATCGCCGAGCGGCTGCACTTCCTGTCCCGGCGCTGGGACGGGCCGTTCGTGAAGGTGAATTGCGCGGCTTTGTCCGAGACTTTGCTGGAGACTGAGCTGTTCGGCCATGAGGCCGGCGCCTTTACCGGCGCCCGGCTGCGGCATCGCGGAAGGTTCGAGCGCGCGGATCAAGGCACGCTGTTCCTGGACGAGATCGCGGCGGCCAGCCCTCGGGTCCAGGAGCAGGTGCTGCGCGTCATCGAATACGGCGAATACGAGCGCGTCGGCGGCGAGCAGGTGCTGCGCGCCGACGTGCGCATCGTCGCCGCGACCAATGTCGATCTGCCGGCGATGGCGGCAGAGGGCGGGTTCCGCGCGGACCTGCTCGATCGCCTGGCTTTCGACGTGGTGACCATCCCGCCGCTGCGGGCGCGACCGGGCGACATCCTGGAACTGGCGCATGCTTTCGGCCTCGCCATGGCCAAGGCGCTGGGGCTCGGCGTGTTCGCGGGATTCGCCAAAGCATGCGAGGCACAATTGCTGGCGCATGCCTGGCCCGGCAATGTGCGCGAGCTGCGCAATGTGGTGGAACGCGCCGTCTATCGCGCGGGAATCGATGCGCCGATCGACGCGGTCAGCATCGATCCGTTCGACAGTCCCTGGCGGCCGGGAAAGAATGTCGATGTCGCCGCCGTGTCCTCAGCCTTGCCGAAGGATTTCGCGGCGGCGGTGGCGGCCTTCGAAAGCGAGCTGGTGCGGCGGGCGCTGGCGGAATGCGGCGGCAGGCAGAGCGATGCCGCTGCAGCGCTCGGCCTCGGCTATCACCAGTTCCGGCGGCTGCTGCGGAAGTATGCGCGATAGACCCGGCGCCGTTTCCCTGAGCGCTCCCGGT
>DASZYM010000280.1:0-1890 GCA_035545355.1 Dongiaceae bacterium | reverse complement strand
ATCTGCGAGTAGTCGACCGAGATCAGCTTGTTGCCCGGCTCCGCGATGAAGGCGTGGCGGATCTTGCGCCCTTCCTCGGTGCGGATCGGGATGTTCTGCAGGTTGGGGTCGTTCGACGAGAGCCGCCCCGTCGAGGTCGCGGCCAGCGCGTAGGACGTATGGACGCGGCCGGTATTGGGGCTGATCTGCTGCTGCAGCGCGTCGGTATAGGTGCTCTTCAGCTTGGAGAGCTGGCGCCAGTCGAGGACCTTGCGCGGCAGCGGATGGCCCGAATTGACGGCGAGCTCCTCCAGGATGTCGGCGCCGGTCGCATAGGCGCCGGTCTTGCCCTTCCTGCCGCCATCGCCGAGCTTCAGCTTCTCGAACAGGATGTCGCCCAATTGCTTGGGCGAGCCGATGTTGAACTCGGTGCCGGCGGCCTTGTAGATGTCGCGCTCCAGCTCGCCGCAGCGCCCGGCGAAATCGGCGGAGAGCCGCTGCAGCTCCTTGAGATCGACCTTGATCCCGGCGAGCTCCATCTCGGCCACGACCGAGATCAGCGGCCGCTCCATGGTCTCGTAGATGGTCAGCATCCGGTCGGTGACCAGGCGCGGCTTCAGGTTGGCGTGCAGCCGCAGGGTGACATCGGCGTCCTCGGCGGCATAGTCGCGCGCCTTGTCCAAAGGCACCTTGTCGAAGGTGATCTGCGATTTGCCGGTGCCGGTGACGTCGGAATATTTGAGCGTCTGGATGCCGAGATGCAAAGTCGCCAGCTCGTCCATGTTATGGGCGTGCAGCGCGCCTTCCAGCACATAGGAGATCAGCATCGTGTCGTCGATCGGCGCCAGGCGGATGCCGTGCTTGGCCATGATCGAGACGTCGAACTTGATGCTGTGGCCGACCTTCAGGACCGAGGGGTCCTCCAGCAGCGGCTTCAAGAGCTCGAGCGCGCGCTGCAGCGGGATCTGCTTCGGCGCGGCGCTGCCGCCGCCCAGGAGATCGCCTTCGGCGCCGGTATGACCGACCGGGATATAGACGCCGTTGCCCGGCGCGGTCGAGATCGAGATCCCGACCAGCCTGGCATCGGCGACCTGCGGCGAATCGGTCTCGGTGTCGAAGCCGATCTTGCGCGCATGCACCGCATCGGCGATCACGCGGATGAGGGCGGCTTCCTCGGTGACGAGCGCATAGCCTTCGCGGCTGTGCGGCTGGGCCGGGCCGACCGGGGCCTGGTTCTTGATCACCCGCACGACCGGCGCATCGGTCGCCGGTTTCTTCGCGGTCCTGGCCGCGGGTTCGGGCGCGACGCCGCCGCCCTCGCCCAGCTTCTGCTGGATGCGGGTGAGGGTGGTGCGGAACTCGTTGGTCTTCAGGAACGGGTAGAGCTTGTCGGTATCGATGTCGCGCCGCACGAAATCGGCGAGCGTGTGCTCGACCGGCACGTCGTGCTTCAAGGTCACGAGCTGCTTGCTGATCCGCGCCAGCTCCGCGTTGGTCGTCAGGCTCTCCCGGCGCTTGGGCTGCTTGATCTCGTTCAGGCAGTCGAGCAGCTTCTCGATCGAGCCATAGGTCTTGATCAGCTCGGCGGCGGTCTTGACGCCGATTCCGGGCACGCCGGGCACGTTGTCGGTGGAATCGCCGCAGAGCGCCTGGACGTCGATCACCTTGTCGGGCTCGACGCCGAACTTCTCGACCACTTCCGCCGGGCCGATCGGGCGGTTCTTGATCGGGTCCAGCATCCGGATGCCGTCGCGGATGAGCTGCATCAGATCCTTGTCGGAGGAGACGATGGTGACATCGGCCCCTTGCGCCACCGCATGGTCGGCATAGGTGGCGATCAGGTCGTCGGCCTCGTAGCCCTCCATCTCGATGCAGGGCAGGCCGAAGGCGCGGGTCGCCTCGCGGATCAGG
>DASZYM010000279.1:0-3405 GCA_035545355.1 Dongiaceae bacterium | reverse complement strand
GCGGAGTTCGACCGGGTGCAGAACGGCGCGCTGCCCGAGGGCTTCAACGAGGCCATCCAGAAGATCAAGAACACCTTCGCCGCCGAGGCGCCGAAGATCGCGACCCGGCAGGCCTCGCAGAAGGTGATCGAAGGCCTGACCGCGGTGATGCCGGAGCTGGTCGGCGGGTCGGCCGATCTCTCGGGCTCGAATCTCACCAAGGGCAAGGCGGCGGTGCCGATCACCTCGCCCGGCTATAAGGGCGACTACATCTATTACGGCGTGCGCGAGCACGGCATGGCGGCGGCGATGAACGGCCTCGCCTTGCATGGCGGCGTCATTCCGTTCGGCGGCACGTTCCTCTGCTTCACCGATTACGCGCGGCCGTCGATCCGGCTCTCGGCCCTGATGGGCACGCACGTCATCTATATCATGACCCATGATTCGATCGGCCAGGGCGAGGACGGCCCGACCCACCAGCCGGTCGAGCACATGGCCGCCTTGCGCGCGATCCCGAACCTGCAGATCTTCCGTCCCTGCGACGCGATGGAGACGGCGGAATGCTGGGCGCTTGCCGTCCAGACCAAGGACAAGCCGTCGATCCTGGCGCTCACTCGCCAGGCCGTGCCGCCTTTGCGCGCCGATGCCGCGGTCGCCAATCATTGCGCCCGGGGCGGCTACATCATCCGCCCGGCCCAGGGGGCCGGACCGGGGGGCGAGCGTAAGGGCACCATCCTGGCCACCGGCTCGGAGGTCTCGATCGCGGTCGACGCCCAGGCCCTGCTGGCCCAGGACGGCATCCATGTCGCGGTGGCGTCCCTGCCCTGCTGGACCCTGTTCGACCAGCAATCCGAGGCCTATCGCAAGGAAGTGCTCGGCGACGGCGTCCGGGTGGCGGTCGAAGCCATGGTCCCCTTCGGCTGGGAACGCTATCTGGGCCCGATCGGGCCGCAGAATGGACCGGGGGGCGGCGGCTTCGTCGGGATGCACAGCTTCGGCGCCTCGGCGCCGGGCCCCGACGTCTACAAGCACTTCAACATCACGCCCGCCGCGGTCGTCGAGGCCGTCAAGGCGCGCCTTTAGAGCTGCGACAAGGCCGGGCTTGATCCGCGTCACTCTGTCGTAGCACTTTAGGCGCTAGGCTTTTCTCCGACGTCATTCCCAGAAAGAAGGATCCGACTATGGCTGTCCGCGTCGCCATCAACGGTTTCGGCCGCATCGGCCGCCTGGTCTTGCGCGCCATCATGGAATCGGGGCGCAAGGACATCGAGGTGGTCGGCATCAACGACCTGGGCCCGGTCGCGACCAACGCGCATCTGTTCCGCCACGACACCGTCCACGGCGCCTTCCGCGGCGAGGTGAAGACCAAGGATGACGGCATGGATGTCGGGCGCGGCTTCATGAAAGTGACCGCCGAGCGCGATCCGGCGAAGCTGCCCTGGAAGGAGCTCGGCGTCGATATCGCCTTGGAATGCACCGGCTTGTTCACGGACAAGGAGAAGGCCGCGAAGCATCTCGAAGCCGGCGCCAAGCGCGTGCTGATCTCCGCGCCCGCGACCAATGCCGACATCACCGTGGTCTATGGCGTCAACCACCACAAGCTCGAGAAGTCCCACACCGTCGTCTCGAACGCGTCCTGCACGACCAACTGCCTCGCCCCGGTCGCACACGTGCTGCACAACGCGATCGGCATCGAGCGCGGCTACATGACGACGATCCATTCCTATACCGGCGACCAGCCGACGCTGGACACGCTGCACAAGGATCTGCACCGGGCCCGCGCCGCGGCGCTCAACATGATCCCGACCTCCACCGGCGCGGCGAAGGCCGTCGGCCTGGTGATCCCCGCCCTGAACGGCAAGCTCGACGGCACGTCGATCCGGGTGCCGACGCCGAACGTCTCGGTCGTGGACTTCAAGTTCACCACCGCGAAGCCGACCACCAAGGAAGCGGTCAACGAGGCGATCAAGGCCGCGGCGGCCGGCGGGCCGCTGAAGGGGATTCTCGCCACCAACAACGAGCCCCTGGTCTCGATGGACTTCAACCATAACCCCGCGAGCTCGACCTTCGACCTGACCCAGACCCAGGTGATCGAGGGCGTCTTCGTGCGCGTTCTTTCCTGGTACGACAACGAGTGGGGCTTCTCGAACCGCATGAGCGACGTTGCGGTCGAGATGGGCAAGCTCGGCTGAAGACCGTCACCATCGCCAACCTCGCCCAGGCCCGCGCCGCGCTGAATGCCGCACGGGCCGGCAAGGAACGCGTGAGACTGCAGAGCGAAAAGGACGCCGTGCCCCGGTACGGCGTCCTTTATTTCGTGCGGATGACCGAGCTTCTGGCCGCCGAGTACCCGGAACTCAAACCCGACATTGCCGTTGATTGCGGCGATCGGGCGGACCTCGCCCATGCGGCGATGCGCGCGGGGTTGCGGAACATCGTCTTCCACGGCGATCCAAGAATGGCCGAAAAACTGGCCGAAATCGCCGCGGAGCTCAGGATCCGATTTGCGGCACACCCCTCGTCATCGCGCGTGGATTGAACAAATCCCCAATTTCGCGCTAGAACCCCGAAACTCTAGGACATTGGCGCGGATCCGCGCGGCCCTTCGGTTAACCAACAGGATGGAACGATGAAAATCTCCCGCAAGGTGAAGGAAATCCTGTCGCATTACGAAAGCGACAATCCCGGGACCAAGGCGAACCTGGCCCGGATCCTGATGGAAGGCCGCCTCGGCGGCACCGGCAAGCTGCTGATCCTGCCCGTGGACCAGGGCTTCGAACATGGCCCGGCGCGCAGCTTCGCACCCAACCCCCCGGCCTACGACCCGCATTATCACTTCCAGCTCGCGGTCGATGCTGGCCTCTCCGCCTTTGCTTCGCCGCTCGGCATGATCGAGGCCGGCGCCGACACGTTTGCGGGCGCGATCCCAACCATCCTGAAGCTCAACAGCTCGAACAGCCTGGCGCGGGAGAAGGACCAGGCCGTGACCGGCTCGGTCAACGATGCGCTGCGGCTCGGCTGTGCCGCGATCGGCTTCACCATCTATCCGGGTTCCGACTACGCCTTCGCCCAGATGGAAGAACTGCGCGAGCTCGCGGAAGAGGCGAAGGCCGCCGGCCTTGCGGTCGTCGTGTGGTCATATCCGCGCGGCGAGGGCATTTCAAAGGAAGGCGAGACCGCCATGGATATCTGCGCCTACGCGGCGCATATGGCGGCGCTGCTCGGCGCGCATATCATCAAGGTGAAGCCGCCCACGGCCCATCTCGAGCAGGCCGAGGCGAAGAAGGTCTACGAGAAGGAGAAGATCGCGATCGGCACGCTGACCGATCGGATCCGCCATGTCGTGCAGGCCTGCTTCAACGGCAAGCGCATCGTCGTCTTCTCCGGCGGCGCGGCGAAGGACCTCGACGGCATCTACGAGGAAGC